>SCTD01000654.1 GCA_004299215.1 Frankiales bacterium
CGGTTCTGGCTGGCCGCCGCGGTGTAGTCCTCGCCGGCGTAGACCTGCAGGAACCACAGCCGCCCGAACAGCGTCGCGAGGATGGCCAGCACCACCACCCGGAGCACGAACAGCCGGAGGTCGGCCCGTCGACTCACGCGCTGCTCACCTCCGGATCGGGTCGGCTTCCAGCCTACGGACGAGCGCCCCCACGACGGGCACCACGAAGGGTGTGAGCAGCAGGGAGTACGCCGTCGTACCGGCGAGCGCGCGCCAGTACGACGACCAGTCGATGCGCGGGTCGGCCAGCATGAGCCCCTCGAGCGCGTAGGTCGTCACGGCGCCGGCCGCGGACAGCGCCACGACGGCGAAGGGCAGCAGCACCGAGCGCGGGCGGTCGTCGGAGGCGAGCCCGACGAGGTAGCCCACCAGCGCGTAGACCAGCGCGGTGCGGCCGAGCTCGTGGTCGGCGCCGAGATCGGCCAGCAGGCCCGCGAAGAAACCGGTCAGGGTGCCGGACAGCGGGCCCTCGGCGAGCGCGAAGCCGACCACGACGACGAGCAGCAGGTCGGGCACGCCGCCGGGCAGCGGGAGTCGCGCGAGGACCGCGGTCTGCAGCAGCAGCGCCGTGACGACGACGACGAAGCCGAGCAGCAGGCGGCGGGCGGTCACGTCTTCGGCGGGATCGGGACGCGAGGGGTGCCGCGCGGCGGGGAGGTCACGACGCCGACGACGTCGAGCGCACCGACCCGCACGAACGGCTCGACCTGCGCCGTCGTCACCAGCTCCCCGGCGGGGTCGACCGAGACCACGCGTCCGATCGGCACCCCCGGTACGAAGGTCGTCGAGCCCGTCGTCAGGAGCGCGTCGCCGACCTCGATCCGCCCGCCCTCGACGAGCTGGTAGACGAGCCGCTCGCCGTCGCCGGTGGCCAGCCCGATGGTGCCGGCGCGGGTCAGCCGCGCGCCGACGGTGAACCCCGGGTCGGTGACCAGCAGCACCGTGCTGGTGAACGGCCCGACGCGTGTGGTCCGCCCGACGAGGCCGTCGCCGTTGACGACCGTCTGCCCCTCCTTGATGCCGTCGCGGCTGCCGGCGTCGATGGTGACGGTGAGCTCGAAGCCGAACGACGAGCCGAGGGCCGTGACCTGAGCGGGCACGACGGTGTACGTCCCCGCGTCCGTGAGCGCGAGCAGCCTGTCCAGCTCGGCGGCCCGGCGCTGGGCGGCCTCGCCCCGGACGAGATCGGCCTTCAGCGCGGCGATCTCGTCGCGCAGACGTCGTACCTCGTCGTCGTCGGAGCGTCCGTCGACGACGTCACCCACAGCGCGCGCCGCCTGGCCGACCGCGCGCTGCGCGGGACCGAGCACGGCGTCGGCGCCACGGCGCACGGAGCCGAACGGCTCGGCCTGCACGTCGAGCGCCGTGAGGGTGACCGCGGTGAGCAGCAGCAGGACGAGCAGCAGCCGGGGGCCGCGCACAGCTAGCGGCGCGGCTCGGAGATGAGGACCTGCTGCAGCGCCTCGAACTCCTCGACGCACTTGCCGGTGCCGATCGCCACCGAGTCCAGCGGGTTGTCGGCGACGTGCACCGGCATCCCGGTCTCGTGCCGCAGCCGCTCGTCGAGCCCGTGCAGCAGCGCGCCGCCGCCGGTGAGCACGATCCCGCGGTCCATGACGTCGCCGGAGAGCTCCGGCGGGCAGCTGTCGAGGGTGGTCTTCACGGCGTCGAGGATGACGTTGACCGGCTCCTCGATCGCCTTGCGGACCTCCTCCGCGCTGACCACGATCGTCTTGGGGAGACCGGAGACGAGGTCGCGGCCGCGGATCTCGGCGACCGGCTCGTTCGGCATCGGGAAGGCCGACCCGATGGCCATCTTGATCTCCTCGGCGGTGCGCTCCCCGAGCATCAGGGAGTACTCCTTCTTGACGTAGGCGATGATCGCCTGGTCGAGCTCGTCACCGGCCGTGCGCACCGAGATGCTGGTGACGATGCCGCCGAGGCTGATGACCGCGACCTCGGTCGTGCCGCCGCCGATGTCGACCACCATGTTGCCGGTCGGCTCGTGCACCGGCAGCCCGGCGCCGATCGCCGCCGCCATCGGCTCCTCGATGATGTAGACCCGTCGCGCACCGGCCTGGTAGCCGGCGTCCTTGACGGCGCGCTGCTCCACCCCGGTGATGCCGCTGGGGACGCAGACCACGATCCGCGGCTTGGCGAAGTGCCGCCGCTTGTGCACCTTCTGGATGAAGTAGCGCAGCATCCGCTCGGTGGTGTCGAAGTCGGCGATGACGCCGTCGCGGAGCGGCCGGATCGCCACGATGTTGCCGGGCGTCCGGCCGATCATCCGCTTGGCCTCGGTGCCGACCGCGACGATCCCACCGGTCTTGGTGTTGATCGCGACGACGCTCGGCTCGTTGAGCACGATGCCCCGGCCGCGCACGTAGACCAGCGTGTTCGCGGTCCCCAGGTCGACCGCCATGTCGCGGCCGAGGAACGACAGGGAGCTCATGACCTCAGAGTGTCAGAGGTTCGGGAAGAAGATGCCGATCTCGCGCTTGGCCGACTCCTCCGAGTCGCTGCCGTGGACGAGGTTCTGCCCGATCTCCAGGGCGTAGTCGCCGCGGATCGAGCCCGGGGTGGCCTCGACCGGGTTGGTGACGCCCATCAGGCGCCGCACGCCGGCGACGGCGTTCGGGCCCTCGACGACGAGCGCGACCAGCGGGCCGCCGGTGATGAAGTCGACCAGCTCGCCGAAGAACGGGCGCTCGCGGTGCTCGCCGTAGTGCTCCTCGGCGGTGTCGCGCTCGAGGGTGCGCAGCTCCATCGCGACGAGCGTCAGCCCCTTCTGCTCCAGCCGGGAGATGACCTCGCCGGCGAGGCCGCGGCGGACGCCGTCGGGCTTGACGAGGACGAGGGTGCGCTGCACGGGGGTTCTCCTTGGGTAGACGGGGTTGCGCCGAGGCTACCGGGAGCCGGACCCCCGCCCCCCGCGCGCGCTCACAGCCTGGATCGTCGCGGGAGCTACCCCCGGTGGAGGAGGGTCCGGGCCTCGCCGACGGTCACGACGGAACCGGTGACCAGGACCCCGGCGCCGCCGTACTCCGCCTCGGCGTCGGCCAGACCGACCGCCGTCGACAGGGCGTCGTCGAGGGAGTCCTCGATCTGCACCCGGTCCTCGCCGAAGACGTCGCGCGCGAGGTCGGCCAGGTGGTCCACGGG
>SCTD01000006.1 GCA_004299215.1 Frankiales bacterium
GGTGGCTCGTCACGATCTGCGCTTTCCTTGAGCGGCGTCACCCGGCTGGGTGCGTGCGGATCCGCATCAGCCGGCCCGCCGTAGCATCGACGGCATGGCCGGCACCGCTCCTCCGCGAGGCCCGGCCCCCAGCACGACGACCCCCAGCGCGACGACCCCCAGCGCGACGGCCCCTGTGCGGCGGGCCCGCCGCATCGCGCGGGAGCTGGCCGTCCTGCACCCCGACGCGCACTGCGAGCTCGACTTCACCACCCCGCTGGAGCTCGCGGTCGCCACGATCCTGTCGGCGCAGTGCACCGACAAGCGCGTCAACGAGGTCACGCCGGTGCTGTTCGCGCGCTACCCGACGGCGGCGGCGTACGCCGCCGCCGACCGCGAGGAGCTCGAGGCCCTGATCCGGCCGACCGGGTTCTTCCGCAACAAGGCGAGCAGCCTGATCGGCCTCAGCGCGGCCCTGGTCGAGCACCACGGCGGCGAGGTCCCCGGCCGGCTGGAGGACCTCGTCCGGCTGCCCGGCATCGGCCGCAAGACCGCGAACGTCGTCCTCGGCAACGCCTTCGGGGTCCCCGGCCTCACCGTCGACACGCACTTCGGCCGGCTGGTGCGTCGCTTCGGCTGGACCGAGCTCGAGGACCCGGTGAAGGTCGAGGCGGTCGTCGCCGCCCTGCTGCCGAAGGCCGACTGGACCATGTTCAGCCACCGCGTGATCTTCCACGGCCGGCGGGTGTGCCACGCCCGCAAGCCCGCCTGCGGCGCGTGCGGGATCGCCGCGCTCTGCCCGTCGTACGGCCTCGGGCCGACCGACCCGGAGGCCGCCGCGCGGCTGGTCAAGGGTCCGGTCCCGGTCGAGGGCGCGGCGTGACGACGGCGCGGCTGTCCCGGGGGCAGTGGGCCGGGCTCGCGGGGGTGGTGCTGCTGCTGATGGCGGCCTTCGCGGTGCGCGCCGCCGAGAGCGAGCCGACCGCCGCGCCGGACCCCCGGCTCGTCGAGCTGCGCGAGGCAGCCGACCTGGGGCCGTGCCCCGAGGGCCTCGGCCCCGAGCTGCCCGACCTGGTGCTGCCCTGCCTCGGCGGCGGTCCCGACGTCGCGCTGACCTCGCGCGAGCCCGGCCGGCCGACGCTGGTCAACGTGTGGGCGACCTGGTGCCCGCCGTGCGTGGAGGAGGTGCCGGACCTCGCGGACTTCGCCGCGCGCGCCGGCGACCGGGTCGGCCTGGTGGGCGTGCTGACGCAGGACTCGCAGACCAGCGCGCTGGAGTTCGCCCGCCAGTTCGGCATGCGCTGGCCGAGCGTGGTGGACGACCAGGGCGAGGTCTTCCGCGCCTTCCGGCCCGGCCCGCCGGTCACGCTGTTCCTCGACGCGACCGGCCGGGTGGTGCACAAGCGCAGCGGGAAGTTCGACGACGTCGCCGAGATCGAGCGACTGGTGGAGCAGCACCTGGGCGTCGCCCTGTGAGCCGCCCCGACTGGCTGGCCGAGCTGGAGCGGCGGCTCCCCGAGGTGCGCGCTGAGGACCTCAGCCGCTTCCTGCCCCCGGCCACGGGCGGCCGGCACTCCGCGGTGCTGGTGCTGTTCGGCGAGGGCGTGAGCGGCCCGGACGTGCTGCTCATCGAGCGGGCGCGCACCATGCGCTCGCACGCCGGCCAGCCGGCCTTCCCCGGCGGCGCCCTCGACCCCGAGGACGGCGACCCGGCCGGTGAGGGACCGGTCAACGCCGCGCTGCGCGAGGCCGAGGAGGAGGTCGGCCTCGAGCGGTCGAGCGTCGAGGTCGTCGGCCGGCTGCCCGCGCTGTTCCTGCCGCCGTCGGGCTTCGTGGTGCACCCCGTCATCGCCTGGTGGCGCGACCCGCACGGCGTCGACGTCGTCGACGAGGCCGAGGTCGCCGCCGTCGCGCGGGTGCCGATCGCCGAGCTGGTCGACCCGGCGAACCGGCTCCAGGTGCACCACCCCAGCGGGTGGATCGGGCCGGCCTTCGAGGTGAGCGACCTGCTGGTGTGGGGCTTCACCGCGGGCCTGCTCGACAAGCTGCTCTCGATCGGCGGCTGGGAGCGGCCGTGGGACACCTCACGGCGGCGCCGCCTCGACGAGGACCGGATCACCCTGGCGATGCGGGGGGCGACGTTCCCGGCCGGACTCCCTGCGCCGGTCACCCCCGCGCAGGACGACCCCCGGCACTAGGGTCTCCGGCATGCCGGGGGACCTGCTCGACGTGATCCTGGTCGTCGCCTCGGTGCTGTTCGCCGTGTCCGGCTACCGCCAGGGGTTCGTCGTCGGCGTGCTGTCCTTCGTCGGCTTCCTCGGCGGCGGCGTGCTCGGCGCGCGGCTCGCCCCGTCGGTCGCCGAGTCGCAGTTCTTCGAGCAGTTCCCGCGCACCGTCGTCGCGCTCGGGTTCGTCTTCCTCATGGCGAGCATCGGCCAGATCCTCGCGACCCTCGTCGGCGGCGTGCTGCGCAAGCAGCTGACGTGGCACCCCGCCCGGCAGGTCGACGCGGTGGCCGGTGCGGTGATCAGCGTGGTCAGCCTGCTGCTCGTCGCGTGGCTGGTCGGCCGCGCGGTGGCCAGCTCGCCGTACCCCGTCCTCGCGTCGCAGGTGAAGCGGTCGGTGGTGCTCACGACCGTCGACGGACTGGTCCCCAACTCCGGTCGCCGGTTCTTCAGCTCGCTGCGCGACCTCGTGGACGAGCGCGGCTTCCCGGAGGTCTTCGAGAACCTCGGCGTCCCCGACGTCGCGCAGGTCGACCCGCCCGACCCCGAGCTGCTCAACAGCGCCGTGGTCAAGCAGG
>SCTD01000655.1 GCA_004299215.1 Frankiales bacterium
GGGCAAGGTGCACAAGCCGATCGTCGACGCGTTGGTCGCCGCGCAGGCCGCTGCCGTCGCTGGGGACGCGGCCGCGCTGACGGCAGCCACGCAGCAGACCCAGGCAGCCCTGGACCACCTGTTCTACCTGGCTGTCCACCGCTACCTCGACCACGAGGGTGACGAGGTCAAGCAGGCCGAGGGCTCGGCCTTCTACCTCGGCATCGCGCCCCGGGTCCGTGCCGCCGTCCCGGCTGCCGATGAAGCGATCCGGGCGACGCTGGCCGGCGGTGATGTCGCGTCGGGCCGTGCGGCGCTCGACAGCGCCGAGGTCTTCAGCGCGCTCGGCCTCCGGGCGGACCAGCGCGCAGCGGGCTAGCACCCGGCAGGTCGCCCGGCTCGGACTGCCGGGCGACCTGCACCGCCCAGAGCACCAGCGGCACCTGCAGGGGCAGCCGTGCCAGGGCGACCCAGCGCGGGACGTCACCCGGCTCCAGCGCCATCCAGACGTTGCCGGGGAAGACGGCGACGAACAGCGCGGCGGCGGCCAGAGCGCCATGGCGCCGCGCCCTCGGCGCCGCCACGAGGGCCCCGACCGCCAGCTCGACGACTCCGCTGCCGTGCACCCAGGTGCGCGTGTCGCCGGGCAGCAGCGGCGGAACGAGCGGGTCGTAGAACTCGGGCCGGAGGAAGTGCGTCGCGCCGGCTCCGAGCAGCAGTCCGGCGAGCAGGTACGGCGACGCGGCGCGGAGTCTCACCCGCGCAGTCTGGACGGCTTCCGTAGATTCCGCCTCATGGAGGTGCTGGAGACCGACTACCTGGTCGTCGGAGCCGGCGCGACCGGGCTGGCCTTCACGGACGTTCTCGTCGCCGAGAGCGACGCCGACGTGCTCCTCGTCGATCGCAGGCCCGGCGTCGGCGGGCACTGGAACGACGCCTACCCCTTCGTGCGCCTGCACCAGCCGTCCGTCACGTACGGCCTCCCGTCGCTCCCGCTCGGCGCGAGCAGGGTGGTCGACGGGCAGCAGGAGCGCGCGACCGGGGCCGAGGTGCTGGACCACTTCCGCCGAGGGCTCGAGGACGTGCTGCTGCCGTCGGGCCGGGTGCGCTTCCTCGGCGGCACGGATGCCGACCTGGCCGGTCCGCCACGCCTGGTCGACCTGGCGACGGGCATGACGACCGAGGTCCGCGTCCGCCGCAAGGTCGTGGACGCGACGCGGCTGTCGGGACAGGTTCCCGCCACGGCGGTCCCGTCGTACGACGTCGCTGCCGGAGCGCGCTGGGTTCGCGTCGGCGAGCTGCCGGACGTCGCCGGAGAGGCCCCGTCCTACTGCGTCATCGGTGCGGGCAAGACGGGGATGGACGCGTGCCTCTGGCTGCTCGAGGCCGGCGTCGACCCGGACGCCGTGATCTGGGTCCGGCCGCGGGACATGTGGCTGCTCGACCGTGCCTCCATCCAGCCCCTGGACGAGGTGGCCTCCGTCCTCGAGGGGATGGCGCTGGATCTGGAGGCGCTGGCCCTCGCCACGTCGACGGAGGACCTCTTCGCCCGGCTCGAGGCGAGCGGTCGCCTGCTGCGTCTCGACGACGAGGTCGAGCCGACCGGCTTCCGGTGCGCCTTCGTGGACGCGGCCGAGCTCGGTCGGCTGCGATCGCTCACGCGCGTGGTGCGCAGGGGTCACGTCCGCCGGGTCGAGGCGGACCGGCTCGTGCTCACCGAGGGCGAGGTCGACCTCGCACCTGGCACGCTCGTGATCGACTGCTCCGCGCGCGGTCTCCCCGCACTGCCGCCGGTTCCCGTCTTCAGCGAGGACCGCGTGGTGGTGCAGTACGTCAGGCAGTGCTCCCCCACGTTCGGCGCGGCCGTGTGCGCGTGGGTCGAGGCTCACCGGGACGACCTCGACGAGCAGAACGCCCTCTGCCCGCCGAACCCCCCGCCGTCGGAGGCGCTCGACTGGATCCGCGTCACCGTGACCACCCTCCAGGCGGCCCGGGCCTGGCGGGGCGCGCCGGACCTGCTGGGGTGGATGGAGGGCTGCCGGCTCGACATCGCCCGTGGTGCAGCCGATCACGCGCACGAGGAGCGTCTGCAGGACGCGTTCGTACGGCGGCAGGCCCACCTCAAGCAGGCCGTCCAGCGCGCCGCCGTGCTGCTGGGCTGACCGGGCACGCCCTGATGCCAGAAAGTCCGACGCACGAGAGCCCTTGACGTTCGAACACCCGCTCGACTGCCATGAGCGGATGGACGGGCGGAGGACCCGACCCCGACGAGCTCCACACCCTCGACCTCGCCCAGCTCACCCCACCCGACGACGACCTCCCACCCTGGATCCCGCCGTCGGAACGCCCACCCGGCACCGACTGGCACTGGCTCAACGAGGGCCCGGTCGACCGAGAGCGGCTGGTGGACATCGGCTCATGAGGACCGGACGGCAGGATGCCGGCATGGACCTCCCCGTGATGCCGCCCGTGAAGCCGATGCTGGCCAAGGCCGTGCCGGACGTGCCGGACGGCGACTACCTCTACGAGCCCAAGTGGGACGGCTTCCGCTGCATCGTCTTCCGCGACGGCGACGAGGTGGAGCTCGGCAGCCGCAACGAGAAGCCGCTGACCCGCTACTTCCCCGAGGTCGTCGAGGCCGTGAAGGCGCAGCTGCCCGAACGCTGCGTCGTGGACGGCGAGATCGTCATCGCCGCCGGCAAGGGACTCGACTTCGAGGCGCTGCTCCAGCGCATCCACCCGGCCGACTCGCGGGTCCGGATGCTCGCCGAGACCACGCCGGCCGGCTTCGTGGCGTTCGACCTGCTCGCCCTCGGCGACGAGTCGCTGGTCGAGCGGCCGCAGGCGGAGCGCCGGCAGCTGCTGGAGCAGGCCCTCGGACGAGCCGAGCCACCCGTCCACCTGACGCCCGTGACGACCGACCCGGCTGTCGCGCGCGAGTGGTTCACCGTCTTCGAGGGCGCGGGCCTCGACGGGGTCATCGCCAAGCCGGCGACAGGCGCGTACGTCCCGGACAAGCGGACCATGCTCAAGGTCAAGCACGCCCGCACCGCGGACTGCGTCGTGGGCGGCTACCGCTGGCACAAGAGCGGTCCCGTGGTCGGCTCGCTGGTGCTCGGGCTCTACGACGACGAGGGCAGGCTGCAGCACGTCGGCGTGGCGGCCTCGTTCCCCATGGCCCGGCGCAAGCAGCTGGTGGAGGAGCTCGAGCCCTACCTGCTCGGCGACGGCGAGGAGCATCCCTGGCTGGGTGAGGCGATGTCCGAGCGGGCACCCACCTCGTCGGCGGGCAGCCGGTGGAACAGCGGCAAGGACCTCAGCTTCGTCCCGCTGCGCCCCGAGCTCGTCGCCGAGGTGGCGTACGACCACATGGAGGGCGCCCGCTTCCGGCACACCGCCCAGCTGCGCCACTTCCGGCCGGACCGCGACGCGGCCTCGTGCACGTACGCCCAGCTGGACCGGCCTGTCCTCTTCGACCTGGCCAGCGTCCTCGGGGCATGATCCGCGCATGCGCCTGATCGCCCGCTTCCTCGTCATCGCCGGAGCCGTCTGGATCGTCGCGGCGTACGTGCCCGGTGTGGAGGTCGAGGACGGCGTCACCAGCTACCTCGTCATCGCCCTCATCTTCGCCGCCGTCAACCTGCTGGTGAAGCCGGTGCTGAAGCTGCTGTCGTTCCCGCTGCTGCTGCTCACCCTGGGCCTGTTCCTCGTCGTCATCAACGCCGCGATGCTCGGCCTCACAGCGCTTCTCACCGAACGGCTGTCCATCGACGGCATCGGGCCGGCGGTCATCGCCTCGCTCATCATCAGCGCGGTCACGTGGGCCGGCGACAACCTGCTGGGCCTCAAGAAGGACTGACGGCTACCGTCGCGGCTCGTGCCCGCCACGCTCACCGCCACCGACGTCACGGTCGTCCGCGGACCCTCCCTGGTCCTGTCCGGGGTCTCGCTCACGGTCGGCCCGGGCGCGCGCGTCGGCGTGGTCGGCCCGAACGGCGTCGGCAAGTCCACCCTCCTCGCGACCCTCGCCGGCCACCTCGCCCCTGACACCGGCACGGTGTCCCTGTCGCCGCGCGCGGCGACCGTCGGGCTGCTCCCGCAGGAGCCGGACCGTCGACCGGGCGAGTCGCTCACGGCTTTCCTGGCCCGCCGTACCGGCGTCACCGCGGCCCAGGCCCAGCTCGACGCCGCTCTCGAGGCCATGACCGAGGGCCGCGACGGGCCCGACTACGACGCCGCCCTGACGCGGTGGCTCGACCTCGGCGGCGCCGATCTCGACGTCCGCACCGAGCAGGTCTGCGCCGACCTGGGCCTGCCGCTCGACCTGCTGGCGGCGGACACCACGACGCTGTCCGGCGGCCAGGCCGCGCGAGCGTCACTCGCGTCGGTGCTGCTGTCGCGCTACGACGTCTTCCTGCTCGACGAGCCCACCAACGACCTGGACTTCGCCGGGCTCGAGCGGCTGGAGCAGTTCGTGCTCGGGTTGAGCGCCGGGGTCGTCGTGGTGTCGCACGACCGCGAGTTCCTGTCCCGCACCATCACGTCCGTGCTGGACCTGGACGAGCCGTCGCGCACCGCGACGCTCTACGGCGGCGGCTACGACGCCTACCTCGACGAGCGGGAGCGCCGGCGCCGGCAGCACCGCGAGGCGTACGAGGAGTACGACGACAAGCGCGCCGGTCTCGTCGACCAGGCGCAGCGCCAGCGGGAGCAGTCGGTGCGCGGTGCCCTGCGCGCGAAGCGCAAGATGCCGGACAACGACCGGGCCGCCAAGGGTGCCCGGATCGAGGCGGCGACGCACGCGGCCTCCCGGGTGAAGAACATCGAGTCACAGCTGCGTCATCTGGACGTGGTCGACGAGCCGCGCAAGGAGTGGCAGCTGCGGATGTCGATCGCCGCCGCCCCGCGCTCCGGCGATGTCGTCGCCGTGCTGTCGGGAGCCGTCGTCGAGCGCGGCGGCTTCACCCTCGGCCCGGTCGACCTGCAGGTCTCCTACGGCGACCGCATCGCCGTGGTGGGCCCGAACGGCGCGGGCAAGACGACCCTGCTGCAGGCCCTGCTCGGGCGCCTGCCGCTGGCCGCCGGCCGGCAGTCGCTCGGGCCGGGGGTGCGGATCGGCGAGGTGGACCAGGCGCGGTCGGCGTTCACCGGCGAGGCGTCCGTGGTCGAGGTCGTCGAGCGCCTGACGGCCTGGACCCCCGCCGACGTGCGCACCTTGCTGGCGAAGTTCGGCCTCAAGGCCGACCACGTGGGGCGCTCGGCCGGGTCGCTCTCCCCCGGTGAGCGGACCAGGGCGTCGCTGGCACTGCTCCAGGCCGTGGGCGTCAACTGCCTCGTGCTCGACGAGCCGACCAACCACCTCGACCTGCCCGCGATCGAGCAGCTCGAGGCCGCCCTGGACGCCTACGAGGGCACGCTGCTCCTGGTCACGCACGACAGGCGACTGCTCGAGGCGGTCGCCGTGACCCGCACGCTCGCCCTTCCGCTCGCGTAGTCATTCGGGGCCATGGTCGCCGACCGGGACAGGGCACACGATCAGGGGACCATGACCCAGAGCGAGGAGCAGCTCCGTCGACGGCTCGACGAGGCCGAGGCGGAGATCGGACGCCTGCGCCGCCGCGAGCAGCACTTCGTGGCGGCGCAGCGCATCTCGCACGTCGGCAGCTACGACTTCGAGATCGCCAGCAACACCAACGACTGGAGCGACCAGCTCTACCTCATCTACGGCCACGAGCCGGGCGCCTTCATGGCGACGTACGAGCGGTTCCTGTCGATGGTGCACCCCGACGACCGGGAGAAGATCCTCTCGGTGCACCAGAAGGCGCTGGCCGAGGTCTCGGCCTACGAGATGGAGGAGCGGATCCTCTGGCCGGACGGCCAGGTCCGCACGCTCGCCAGCTGGGGCGAGGTCGTCCCTGACGCCGAAGGGCGCCCGGCGCGGATGGTCGGCATCTGCTGGGACATCACCGAGCAGAAGGCGACAGCGGAAGCACTGCAGCGCAGCAGCCAGCGGTTCCAGCAGCTCATCCAGTCCGCGCCCGACGTGGTGCTCGTGCTCGACGACGAGGGCAACGTGCTGCAGGCGAACGAGCGGCTGACCAGCGTGCTGGGGTGGTCGCCGACGGCCCTGGTCGGCCGGCCGGTGACCGAGGTGCTCCCCGGAGGGCTGGTCGACGGCCGTACGACCGCGTTGCGCCACGACGGGTCGGACGTCCCGGTCGACATCAGCACGAGCCGCATCGCCGCGGAGGAGGGCGAGGTCGTCGCCGCGTTCCTGCGCGACGTCACCGACCGGCAGCAGGCCGAGGCGCTCGCCCTGCAGGTCCACGACGCTGAGGTCCGCCGCCGGCACGCGCTCGAGATCAACGACAACGTCGTGCAGGGGCTCGCCTCCATCGTCTACCTGCTCGACCTCGGCCGGCACCACGCCGCGCACGCGGCGGCGCAGCACACCCTGCAGGCCGCCCGCAGCATGATGAGCGACCTGCTCCTGGAGGCCGGCCAAGCGGGCGAGCTGAGGCCGGGCGAGCTGGTCCGCGGGCAGGGGCACGTCGGCGTGCTGGTCGAGCGCCCGCCCGAGCCGACCGCTCCCCGGCCCGGTGCGCTGCGCGTGCTGCTCGCCGACGACGCAGACGACATCCGGCTGCTGCTGCGGCTCAACCTCAAGACCGAGGTCGGCTTCGACGTGGTCGGCGAGGCCGTCGACGGCGCGCAGGCGGTCGAGCTCGCCGAGCAGCTGCAGCCCGACGCCGTCGTCCTGGACCTCTCCATGCCCGTCATGGACGGGCTGCAGGCGATCCCCGAGCTGCTGCGCGTCTGCCCGGGCGTGCGCATCGTCGTGCTGTCGGGCTTCGACGAGTCGCGCATGAAGGACGCCGCGCTGCAGCGCGGTGCGCACGCCTACCTCGAGAAGGGCCAGGCGATCTCGGCGCTCGTGACGGAGCTGGCACGGCTCTTCCCGGACCACGGGCTGCGTCGCGAGGCGGCGCCGGAGGACCCGGAGTCCGACGGCGGTCTGGCGTTCGACAACGACATGGTGGTGCACGAGCTGCGCACGCCGCTCACCGTGATCACCGGGATGCTGTCCACCCTGCGGGACCGGATGGACGTCCTGCCGTCGGCGACCACCTCGGAGCTCGTGCAGGCGGGTCTGCGCAACGCCCGCCAGATGTCGGACCTGCTCGACGTCGTCTCGGACGCCCGGCACGCCTCCCACGGGCAGCTGCCCGTGATGCCGGAGCCGACGGACGTGGGCGCGCTGGTGCGCTCGACCGTGTCCGACCTGTGCGCCTCGCACACCTGGCCGCCGGTGGAGGTCGACGCCTCCGAGGGGCTGGTCGCCGAGGTCGACCCCGTGCGCGTCCGCCAGGTGATCGCCAACCTGCTCGGCAACGCCGTGCGTTACGGCACCCGGGCCTGGGTCGCCGTCCGGCCGGCCGGCGCATCGCTCGAGATCACCGTCGCCGACGACGGACCGGGCGTGCCGCCCGGTCGTGAGGCCGAGCTGTTCGGCAAGTTCAGCCGGCTCGGCCGTCCGGGACCCGGGATGGGCCTGGGGCTCTACATCTCGCGCGAGCTGGCCCGCGCCCACGGCGGAGAGCTCACGCTGCGGCGTGACGGGCGTACGACGTTCGTGCTGACCCTCCCGCTCCGGCAGGAGGCGGCGGTCGGTCCGCGCTGAGCCCCTGGGAGACTCGGCCCGTGACGCTGAGGACGCAGGGCGAGACCCCGCTCGACAAGCTCGTCGACCTGCTCGACCTGGAGACCATCGAGGTCGACATCTTCCGCGGGAAGCAGCCGACCGAGGCGCTGCAGCGCGTGTTCGGCGGGCAGGTGGCCGGTCAGGCCCTGGTCGCCGCGGGCCGTACCGTCCCCGCCGACCGGCCGGTGCACAGCCTGCACGCCTACTTCCTGCGCCCGGGCGACCCCGAGATCCCGATCGTCTACGAGGTCGACCGGATCCGGGACGGGCGCAGCTTCACCACCCGGCGCGTCGTCGCCATCCAGCACGGCAAGCCGATCTTCAACCTGTCCGCGTCCTTCCAGCTCGTCGAGACCGGGATCGAGCACTCGACGCCGATGCCGGACGTCCCGGCGCCCGAGACGCTGCAGCGGCTCGAGGACCGGATGAAGCCCTACCACCACGAGATGGACGGCTGGTACAGCCGACGCCGCCCGATCGACGTCCGCTACGTCGGCGACCCGCCGCGGGTGGCCAAGGACACCGGCTACCGGGCGGCGACGAGCCGGGTGTGGATGCGGGCAGACGGGACCCTCCCCGACGACCCGCTGCTGCACGTCTGCGCGATGACCTTCGCCAGCGACATGACGCTGCTGGACTCCACCCTGCTCAACCACGGGTTGGCCTGGGGCGCCGGCGATGTCGTCGGCGCGAGCCTGGACCACGCGATGTGGTTCCACCGGCCGTTCCGGGCCGACGAGTGGTGGCTCTACGACCAGGAGTCACCGTGGGCGGGCGCCTCCCGCGGGCTGGCCCGGGGCAGCATCTACACCCGTGACGGCCAGCTCGCCGTCAGCGTCGTCCAGGAGGGACTGCTCCGCACCCCCAGCCGCTGAGCGGTCAGCGGCGGCGGGGACGCAGCGCGAATCCGCCCGCCAGGGCGAGCAGGCCCAGCGCGGCGAGCACGCCCACGGCCTGCGTCGGCAGCGCGCGGCTGCTCGAGGCGGCGGTCGTGGGCGGCGCAGCGGACTCCTCGACCGCCGACGCGACCGGCTCGGTGGCCGGAGCCGTCGCCGCCTCGACGGCCCGCGCCGGCGCGGGAGCGGCGCCCGGGCTGCCCTTCGCCGCCCGGTTGCGGGCGGCCTCGGACCGGCCCAGGTCCGGCAGCGGGACGGAGTAGGCGCCGCGGCCGAAGTTGGACGCGAGCAGCGTCTTCGTCTTCGCCTGCCAGTCCAGCGACGTGATCGGCGCGTTGGGCAGGCCGGTGCCGACCTTGAGCCAGCTCCTGCCCATCCCCTTGGTGATCCCGCGGGTGACGAAGACGCCCACGTCGGAGGCGACGACGAGGTCGTCGCCGATCGGCAGCACGTCGTTGACCGGCGCCTGGGGCAGGTTGCCGCTGACGTCCTTCCAGGTCCTGCCGCCGTCGGCGGTGCGGAAGACCAGCGACTTCTGGTTGCCGCTGCGGAAGCCGGAGAAGGAGGCGTAGGCGACGTTGGCCGGGTCGCGCCGGTCGATGGCGACCGAGGTCACCCAGTCGGTGGGCAGCCCGGTGGCCCGCGTCCAGGTGGTGCCGCTGTCGTGGGTGTACTGCACCCGGCCGTCGTCGGTGCCGACGTAGATCGTGCCGAACTCCACCTCGGCCGCGGCGATCGTGGTCACGGTGCCGTAGTTGCGGAACAGCGGGTTGGTCTCGCGACCGGGCCCGCCGGTGAGGTCAGGGCTGATCGGCGTCCACGTCGCGCCACGGTCGGTGGAGCGGTGCACGATCTCGCTGGCCGTGTAGACGGCGTCGGGGTCCAGCGGGTCGAACTCGATCGGCGACAGCCAGTTCTTGCGGGTGCCCACGATCTCGTGCTCGAAGTTGCTCATGCTGTCGCCCGAGTTGGTGCTGCGGGCGCACACGCCGTACTGGCTGCACCCGTAGACGATGCTGTCGTCGGTGG
>SCTD01000656.1 GCA_004299215.1 Frankiales bacterium
GCCGCCGGCTGATGCCAGGCTGGTGACCGTGCGCCGCTCCCCCCTCCTCCCGCTCGCGCTGGCCGGGCTGCTGCTGACCGGCTGCGCCGACGCGCGGATCGACCCGGTCGCCGCGCCGTCCCCGAGCCTCAGCCCGACGGCCGGCCCCAGCCCCTCACCGAGCCCCCGCCCGGCGCCGGCAGCGTCCCCGTCCTGGGTCGTCGGGGCCTCCCCGCTCCCCCTGCGCCCGGACGGCTTCGGCCAGGTGCTCGACACCCCGGCGGTGCTGCGCGACCGGCGGATGACGAGCACCTCGGCACTGCCCCCGCCGCGGGACGGGCGCTTCGCGGCGACGGTCGGCGCGGTCACCCCCGCGATCCGGCAGCGGATGGGCCAGACCTGGTCCGAGGCCTGCCCGGTGGGGCTCGCCGGCCTGCGCTACCTCACCGTGTCGTTCCGCGGCTTCGACGGCGCTGCGCACACCGGCGAGCTCGTCGTGAACGCCGAGGTGGCCGACGACGTCGTGCAGGTCTTCCGCCGGCTGTTCGAGGCCGGCTTCCCGATCGAGGAGATGCGGCTGCCCACCACCGCCGACCTCACCGCGCCGCCGACGGGCGACGGCAACAACACCGCCGGCCTGGTCTGCCGCGCCGCGCGCGGGCGGACGACCTGGTCACAGCACGCGTACGGCCTCGCGGTCGACGTGAACCCCTTCCACAACCCGATGGTCAGGCGCGACCTCGTGCTCCCGGAGCTGGCCGGCGCCTACAGGGACCGCGCCGCGGTCCGCCCGGGCATGCACCTGCCGGGCGGACCGTCGGTGAGGGCGTTCGCCGAGATCGGCTGGGAGTGGGGCGGCGACTGGCGCAGCAGCAAGGACTACATGCACTTCAGCCGGAACGGCCGCTGACCTCTCAGGCCTGCACGCCACGCGGGAGGACCGCCACCGGGCAGACCGCGTGCTGGGCGACCGAGGTGCTGGTCGATCCCAGCAGCAGACCGGTGAAGCCGCCGCGGCCGCGCGAGCCGACGACCAGCAGGTCCTGCGGCTCGACCATCTCGAGCAGCTGCTCCCCGGCGTGACCGGTGAGCACCTCGGGCTCGACGACGCCCTCGAAGGTGCCGACGGCCGAGCGGAGCGCCGCCCGCTCGTGGTCCTCCAGCTCGGCCAGGCTGAGGTCCGCGGTGACCTCGTCGAAGGTCGCCTCGCGGACGAAGACCGGCACCAGCGGCCAGCCGCGTCGGGCGGCCGCGTCGGCCGCCCACTGCAGGGCCACCTTCGACTCGGGGCTGTGGTCGACGCCGACCACGACCCGCGGCGGGCGGGTGCCGGCGGCCCGCGGCTCGGGGACGACGACGACCGGGCTGGCCGCGTGGTGCAGCAGCGAGGAGGAGACCGAGCCGAGGACGGCGCGGGAGAGCGCCGACGCCGAGCGGGTCCCGACGACGACGAGGTCGGCCGTACGGGACATCTCGGCCAGGACCGCGGCGGCCGCACCGCGCAGCGCTGCCACGCCGGTCTCGATCCCGTCCGCGCCGGCGACCGTGCCGGTGGCCTCCTTGAGGAGCTCCTCGGCGGTCTCGCGCGCCAGCCGCTCCACCTGGGCGGGGTCGGTCACGAGCACGCCACCCAGCGGGTAGCCGGCGGTCGCGAGGTCGGTCCAGGCGCACAGCGCCGTCACCTTCGAGCCGCGGCGCACGCCCTCCTCGAGGGCCCACTCCAGAGCGCCGGCTGCTGCGGCGGACCGGTCCACGCCGACGACGATGCCGTCCATGTCGACTCCCTCTGCTGTCGCGGTCCGACGACCGGACCTGCCACGTCCAGGATCGGTCCTGTCGTGCCGGTCGACCAGGGTCCTAGGTCCCGGTCACGCCGTCGCGATGGCGTCCAGGACCTTCAGCCGCGCCGCCCGGCGGGCCGGCCACACGGCGGCGAGCACCCCGACCAGGGCGGCGAGGAGCACGAAGACGACGAGCCGGCCGTACGGCACCTCGAGCGTGCTGATGCCCTGCTCCGACAGCGTGCGCACCAGGCTGGTGCCCAGGACGACGCCGAGCACGACGCCGAGCGTGGCCCCGTAGACGGCGATCACGACCGACTCGAGCCGCACCATCCGGCGCAGTGCGCGGCGGTCCATGCCGATCGCACGCAGCAGCCCGATCTCGCGGGTGCGCTCGATGACCGACAGCGCCAGCGTGTTGACGATCCCGAGCACGGCGATGAGCACCGACAGCACCAGCAGGGCGTTGATGATGACGAGCAGCTGGTCGATCTGGCCGCGCTGCTCGTCCTTGAACTCGCCCTGGTCCTTGAGGGTGACGACCGGGTACGCCGACACGATCCGGTCGAGCTCGCGCTCCACCGCCGCGCCGTCGGCGCCGTCGGCCAGGGACAGGTAGACGTACTGGTCCAGCAGCGGACCGCCGGCCCGCTCGTAGGTCTCGATGCCGATCGTGACCGCGCCGAGCGCCTGCATCGCCTCGTAGACGCCGACGAGCTCGAGGTCGGCGCTCCTGCCGTTGGGCAGCAGCATCTCCACCTCGTCGCCCACCGCCCAGCCGCGGGTGTCGGCCGTGACCTCGTCGACGATCAGCCCGTCGGAGCGCAGCCCCTCGCTCGAGCCCTCGACGAACGTCAGGCTGAGCTCGCGGCCGAGGCCGGCCTCGTCGACGGCGCTGACGAACGACTGCTCGCCGTCGAGCTGCACGGCGCCGTAGCGGTGCCGCATGACACCGGCCACGCCCTCGAGCGCCTCCGCGGAGTCGGCGACCACCGGCGTGAAGGGCTGCCCCACTGCGGTCGACACGACGTAGTCCGCGCCGAGCGCCCGGTCGATGAGAGCGCTCACGGACGCGCTCGTCGACCCCCCGAGGATGCTGAAGGCGCTGACCAGGGCGAGTCCGATCATCAGCGCGGAGGCGGTCGCCGCGGTGCGCCGCGGGTTGCGCAGGGCGTTCTCGCGGGCCAGGTGCCCGGTGCGGCCCCACAGGCGCGGCAGCGCCGCCCCGGCGACGCGCAGGAACGGCACCGCCAGCACGGGGCTCAGCGCGATGGCCGCGAGCATCAGGGCGAGCGCGCCGACGCCGACCAGCGACGCGCCGTCGCCGGCCGACTCCGCCGCAGGCCCCGAGACGAGCGCGCCGATCCCGAGGACGGCCAGGACGGCGCCGAGCACGGTGCGCCGCCGCAGCGAGCGCTCGACGCTGGGGACGTCGTCGCGCATCGCGACCACGGGGGCGGTCCGGGCGGCCCGCCTCGCGGGCAGGTAGGCCGCGACCAGGGTGACCAGCACGCCGACGGCGTAGGACCACATCACGGTGTCGGCGGAGAAGACGAGGCCGCCGTCGAGGGTGAGCCCGAACCGGCCAGATCGGAAGAGC
>SCTD01000657.1 GCA_004299215.1 Frankiales bacterium
CGAGGACGCCCTGTCCCGGTCGCTGATGCTCGCGGCCGCGATGGACTCGCGCGGCTACGGGCGCACCGCCGGCGTGCCCGCCCGGCTGCGCCGCACCACGGCGGCGCTGGTGCTCGGCGGGCTGCTCGGTCTGTGCCTCGGCCTCTACGGCCTGCTCGACGCGACCGCGCCCCGGGTCCTGGGCCTCGGCGCACTCGGCCTCGGGATCGCGCTGTCGGTCGGTGGTCTCGTCCTCGGCGGGCGGCGCGTGCAGCGGACCGTCTACCGGCCCGACCCGTGGCGCGCGCCCGAGTGGACGGTCGCCGCGTCCGGCCTCGCGTGCGGCGCAGTCATCGTCGCGGTCGGTCAGTACGACCCGCTGCTGCTGCACCCCTCGCTCTACCCGCTGCGCTGGCCGGAGCTCCCGCTGCTGCCGCTCGCCGCGCTCGGCCTCGGGATGCTGCCTGCCGTCGTCGCGCCGCGACCGGTCCGTGCGAGCGCGGTGCTGCCGCAGCGCGTCGTCCGGGAGGAGGTGGCGGCGTGATCTGCTTCGAGTCCGTCACCGTCACCTATCCGGACGCGGCCGCCCCCACGCTGCGCGACGTCGACCTGGTCGTGTCGGAGGGCGAGCTCTGCGTCGTGCTCGGGCGCACCGGCGCCGGCAAGTCGACGCTGCTCGGCGCGGTCAACGGGCTGGTCCCGCACTTCACCGGCGGGCTGCTCGCCGGCCGGGTCACGGTCGACGGCCGCGACACCCGCACGCACCCGCCGCGCGACCTGGCCGACGTCGTCGGCGTCGTCGGGCAGGACCCGCTGGCCGGCTTCGTCACCGACACGCTGGAGGAGGAGCTGGCGTACGGCATGGAGCAGCTCGCGCTGCCTCCCGCCGTCATGCGCAAGCGGGTCGAGGAGACGCTCGACCTGCTGGGTCTGGCGGACGTCCGCTCGCGCGCGCTCGCCGACCTCTCCGGCGGCCAGCAGCAGCGGGCGGCGATCGGCGCCGTGCTCACCTGCCACCCGAAGGTGCTGGTGCTGGACGAGCCGACCTCCGCCCTCGACCCGACCGCGGCCGAGGAGGTGCTCGCCGCCGTCACGCGACTGGTGCACGACCTCGGCGTCACCGTGCTGATGGCCGAGCACCGGCTCGAGCGCGTGCTGCAGTACGCCGACCGCGTCGTCCACCTGCCCGGTGACGGGACGGTCCGCAGCGGGACGCCGGCAGCCGTGATGGCCACCGGGGTGCTGGCCCCCCCGGTGGTGGAGCTCGGCCGGCTCGCCGGCTGGGATCCGCTGCCGCTGTCCGTGCGCGACGCCCGCCGGCTCGCCGCGCCGCTGCGCGAGCGGCTCCCCGACGCACCGGTTCGCGTGCTGCCGCGCCGCGAGACCGCCCTCACCGCAAGGGGAGTCGTCGTCCGCTACGGCGACGTCGTGGCCGTCCGCGAGGTCGGTCTCGACCTGCACCGTGGCGAGGTGACGGCGCTGATGGGCCGCAACGGAGCAGGCAAGTCGTCGCTGCTGTGGGCGCTGCAGGGCTCCGGCCGGCGCACCGCCGGGAGCGTCTCGGTCCAGGACCAGGACCCCGTGCAGCTGTCGCCCGCCGCGGCCCGCGCCCTGGTCGGGC
>SCTD01000658.1 GCA_004299215.1 Frankiales bacterium
GGCGAGCGCTTCGGGTCCAGCACCTACCGCTGGCTGAAGGCGAACGCCCCCCGCTTCGGCTGGGTGCACCCGGCGTGGGCGGAGCCGGGCGGGTCGCTGCCCGAGCCCTGGCACTGGGAGTTCGTGGGCTGAGGATGCGCCAGTCGACGAAGGGCGCGACCGTCCTCGTCGTCCTCGTCCTGGCCGGTGCGTGGCTGGTCCGGGACGACAGGGCCGTGGACCCTGCGCGGGGTCCCGTCGACGCCCCCGCGACCACGGGGCTGCTCCGGGCGGCCTCCGGGGGTGACGGCGACTCGTGGAAGGACACCTCCGGCCGCGCGTACCGGCTCGGGATGGTCAACGCTCCCGAGGTCGGCGAGTGCTGGTCCGCCGAGGCCACCGCCGCGCGCCGGGCGCTGATCGCCGACGGCTTCCGCGCCGACGTCTACGCCCAGGACCGGTACGGCCGCGGCGTCTCCCTCGTGACCGCCGCCGACGGCACCAACGTCAACGTGGCGCTCGCCCGCAGCGGCCACGTCGACGACCGCTACCTCGACGACTTCCGGCACGAGAACCGGCCGCTGGCCGCCCAGCTCGACGCCGCCTTCTCCGCCGCGAAGAGGGAGCGGGCCGGGCTGTGGGGAGCCTGCGCCGGCGGATAGGTTCTGCGCCGAGGGTCGAGGCAGGAATCCGAGAGACCCGTGCCGCTGGAGCTCCACCGCCCGCCGCTGCTCGTCGCCGTCGCCCGCGCCGGGGACGTGCTCCCCGCGCTGCTGCTGGCCAGTCGCGGGAGCCGTCGCTACGTCCAGCTCAGCCGCGGGCCGGGCGCGAACCACCTGCTCTGGGTGACCGCCGACGACCTCCGACCCGCGACCGCCCTGACCGGGTCGCAGGTCGTGGTGCCCGCCGCGCGGTGACTGTCCGACGGGGTGGTCACTCCCGCGCACCGCGGGTGGGCTGGGCAGGTGCCGACGTGATCGTGGCGGTCGTACGGCCGATGCCGCCGGCGCGATCGGTCGTACGGAGCCCACGATCTTGCGGGGGGCCCACGATCTTGCGGGGGGCGGGGGGCGGGCACTCACGCGCGGGAGCGCTCGGTCCGCCGGCCGCGGTGTCGACCAGACGGGACAGTCACCGCGCAACCGGCACCACGACCTGCGCCGCGAGCACCTGCACCGCGAACACCCGCGCCGCGCGCCCGACCCTCAGCGGGGCGCCACCAGCAGGGATTGCGCCCCCACGCCGATCGGCCCCTCGAGGTCGTGCAGCGTCGTCGTCGCGAGGCCGGCGCCACCGGTGGAGATCGCGGTCTGCGCCGCCACGCACACCCACTCGCCGACCGGCTCGCGGTGCAGGTGGACGGTCAGCTCGGGGTTGATGAAGTGCCAGGTCAGGTCGAGCTCGGAGCTCAGCCCGTTGCCGCTGTCGGCCACGATCAGCGCCCGGGTCAGCGGCGTGACCTCCTCCTCGGCGACCAGCGGGTGCCGCATCCGGGACCACGCGGTCGCCGGACCGGGCTCGTCGAAGCGGCCGTCGACGAAGCGCCACTCGATCGCGGACAGGTAGCCGTCGACCCAGCCCCCCGACGGCACCCCGACCAGGGCCGAGGTCGGCAGCCCCGGGGCCGGCGTCACGCGCGCCGGCACCCCGGACTGCTGCGTCCGGCGCACCCGCCAGGCGGCAGCCCGCGCCGCGTCGCGGCCGTCCGCCGACAGCACCGCCTCCACGAGCTCGACGCTGCGCCCGGGCCGGAGCATGCGGGAGCGCACCGACACCTCCCCCACCGGCACCGGTCCGAGGATCTCCACCGTCATCCGCGCGACGACGACGTCCTCGCGGGGCTCGCAGCGCTCCACGGCCCGGCCGAGCAGCGCCGCCGGGGGACCGCCGTGCTGGAAGCGCTCGTCCCACGGACCGGTCGTGTGCACCGTCGCGCGGAACCGGTCGTCGCCGAGCGGGAGGAAGAAGGCGTCCACGACAGGGACCGTACGGTGGCCGCCATGCGCGCCGTGACCCTCCCGTCCTACGGGGACGTCGACGTCCTCACCCTCGCCGACGTGCCGGACCCGACCCCGGGCCCCGGTGAGGTGCTGGTCGACGTCGTGGCGACCGCGGTGAACCGCGCGGACCTGCTGCAGCGACGGGGCTTCTACGAGCCGCCGCCCGGCGCGTCCCGCTACCCCGGGCTCGAGTGCTCGGGCCGCATCGCCGCGCTCGGCGAGGGGGTGAGCGGCTGGTCCGTCGGCGACGAGGTGTGCGCGCTCCTGTCCGGTGGGGGCTACGCCGAGAAGGTCGCGGTGCCGGCCGGCCAGCTGCTGCCGGTCCCGCGCGGGATCTCCCTGGTCGACGCCGCGGCCCTCCCCGAGGTCGCCTGCACCGTCTGGGCCAACGTCTTCATGCTCGCCGCACTGCGGCCGGGCGAGGTGCTGCTCGTGCACGGCGGCACGTCGGGCATCGGCACGATGACCATCCAGCTCGCGACACGGCACGGCGCGCGGGTGCTCTGCACCGTCGGCACCGACGAGAAGGCCCAGCGGGCAACGGATCTCGGTGCAGAGCTGGCGATCAACTACCGCACGGCCGACTTCGTGGAGGCGGTCCGTGACGCGACCGGCGGCGCCGACGTGGTGCTGGACAACATGGGCGGCGCCTACCTCTCCCGCAACGTCGACGTGCTGCGCACCGGCGGGCGGCTCGTCGTCATCGGCCTGCAGGGAGGGGTGAAGGGCGAGCTCAACCTGGGCGCGCTGCTCGCCAAGCGCGGCTCCGTGCACGCCACCAGCCTGCGTGCGCGGCCGGTCGAGGAGAAGGCCGCGATCGTCGCCGCCGTCCGCGCGCACGTCTGGCCGGCGGTCGAGGCGGGCGAGGTGAGGCCGGTGATCGACCGCGTCCTGCCGCTCGACCGGGTCGCCGAGGCGCACGCCGTGCTGGAGGCGAGCACCCACGTCGGCAAGGTCGTGCTGCGCGTGCGGGAGTGACTCAGCGGATCCTGAGACCGCCCGCGTCGACGACGGCCTTGCTCAGCGGACGGGTCAGCGTGCGCAGCCGGCCGCACCCGTCGACACCGAGCCGCTCGTACGCCGGGAGGCTCAGCACGTCCGTCAGGTCCTCGACCCGCTGCCGGTGCGCCCGTCCCTCGTCGGTGAACGTGCCGTCCAGCTCCAGCCAGCCGCGCTCGACCAGCGCGACGATCGCGGCGTTCCACTCCTCGTCGCTGTAGGCGCGTGTCGCCTGCAGCCCCTTGCGGCTCCAGCTGTCGCCCTGCGCGACGTGCATCACGGCGGCCTCCAGCCCGGTGACGCCCTCGGTCACGAGCGCCGCGATGTGCCCGTCCCCGCGGAACTCCCGCAGCAGGGTCTGCGCGTGGAAGAGCTGCAGGTGCGGCTGCTCCGGCCAGGGCAGGCCGGCGTTGGCCGCGAAGAGCGGGCGGCCGTACGGCGTGCAGCCCGTCGTGGCCGTGCGGGCCAGCTCGGCCGCCTCGGCCACCCCCGGCTCCTCCAGCAGGTCGCCGCACATCCGGCGCAACGCGCGGTCGGCGGCGCGGTACCGGGCGTCCAGGACCTGCTGCGGCGAGGCGATGTCCCAGGCGCCGCTCATCCCGACGTCCACGGCCAGCCGGGAGAAGTTGAAGAACGTCGCGTGCACGACGTCGGCGGTCACCGCGCCCATCGCCGCGGCACGGGCCGGGAAGTAGCCCTGGGCGGTGTTGGCCTTCACGTCGTAGCCGAGCGCGGAGTACTCCTCCTGGGCCTCGGGCGCGAAGTAGATCATCGCGTGCAGCGGCTCGGCGGTCTGCCACGTCTTGCGGGCGATCTCGGGCGTGAGGGTCGCGGTCGGCACGGTCATTCAGAGCGCTCCCAGCAGTCGGTCGACCTCGGCGGTGGTGGTGTAGCAGACGACGCCGGCGCGGACCGCGCCTCCGGAGCCCTCGAGCCCGAGCGCGGTCATCAGCTCGACGGCGTAGTAGTTGCCGGCCCAGACGGCGACGCCGGCGTTGCCGAGATCGGCGCTGACCTGCAGTGGTGAGCGGCCGTCCACCGTGAACGCGACGGTCGGCGTCCGGAGCGCCGGGGAGCCGACCAGTCGTACGTCTGGCCTCGCGGCGAGCCCGTCCAGCAGCCGCGCGAACACCGCGTCCTCGTGCGCGGCGAACGTGCGCATCGCGTCGAGCACCCGCTCGCGCCGCGTGGCACCCGTGCCGTGCGAGGCGATCCAGTCGACCGCCGCCGTGACGCCGGCGTAGCAGGCGAAGTTCGCGGTGCCGTGCTCGAAGCGGTCGGGTACGGCGTCGCTGCTGGGCCGCAGCTTGTCCGGGCGGAGCGACGCGAGCAACGCGGGATCGCCGACGGTGCAGCCGATGTGCGGTCCGTACCACTTGTAGGCCGAGGTCGCGTAGAGGTCGGCGCCGAGCTCGCGGACGTCGGTCGGCAGGTGCGGCGTCGCATGCACGCCGTCGACGTGCACCACGGCGCCGACCGCGTGCGCCCTGTCGGCGATGGCACGCACGTCGGGACGCGTCCCGGTGGCGTTGCTGGCCGCGGTCAGCGCGACGAGCCGGGTCCGCTCCGTGAGCAGCCCGTCGTACTGCTCGGCCGGCAGCTCCGTGGTCTCGACGTCGACCTCGGCCCAGCGCACGACCGCACCCGCGCGCGCGGCCGCCTGCACCCAGGGTCGTACGTCGGCGTCGTGGTCGAGGCGGGAGAGCACGACCTCGTCGCCCGGCCGCCAGGTGCGGGCGAGCGCGTTCGCCATGACGTAGGTGTTGGCGGTCATCGACTGGCCCAGCACGACGCCCGCGGGATCGCCACCGACGAGGTCCGCCACCGCGAGCCGAGCAGCGTCCACGATCGCGTCGGCGCGCCGGCTGCTGGCGAAGGGTCCGTGCCGGTTGCTCACCGCCGACCGCATCGTGTCGGCGACGGCGTCGCTGACCGCGGTCGGGACCTGGGTGCCGCCGGGGCCGTCGAAGTGCGCGAGGCCCTCGGCGAGCGCCGGGAAGTCCCTGCGGACGGCCTCGACGTCGTACTCCGGGAGGGCGGGCATGACCCCGAGCCTGCCCGACCGGGTGCGCCCGAGCTGCGGTGGGGCAGGATCGAGGCATGAGCGAGCAGCAGCAGGAGCAGGGTGAGCAGCAGGTCGTCGTGGTGGGCGCGGACGGGCAGCCCATGGGAAGCGTGACGATGGGCCGGGACGGAACGGTCG
>SCTD01000659.1 GCA_004299215.1 Frankiales bacterium
TGGTGATGCCGCCGTCGACGCCGAGCAGGACCCCGACCACGATCACCGCACCGGTGGCCAGCGCCGCGGTCAGCTCACCGGCCGAGAAGGTGACGGCGCTGATGGCCTGCGCCTTCGTCTGGGCCGCCCGCGTGGCGTCGACGGTCGCGTCGATGCGCTCGGCGGTGCGTCCCTGGACGCCGTAGGCCCGGATCACCTGCGCGCCGACGACCGACTCGGCGACCGCGCCGAGCATCTCGCCGACCCGCTCCCGGACGACCCGGTACGCCCGCTCCAGCCGCTGCTGGAGGGCGCGCACGGCGAAGACGAGCGGGACGAAGCAGGCGTAGACGACCAGCGTCAGCTGCCAGGACCAGACCAGCATCAGCACGCTCGCCAGGACCAGCTGCGCGGCCGAGACCAGGATCAGCAGCCCACCCCACTGCATGAAGGTGCTCATCGTGTCGACGTCACTGGTCACCCGCGACACGAGCGAACCCCGGCGCTCGGCGGCCTGGTGCAGCATCGACAGGTCGTGCACGCGGCGGAACGCGCGGACCCTGAGCGCCGCCAGGCCGTTCTCCGCGGTCCGGTAGAGCCGCACGTTGGTGAGGTAGTTCGCGAACGCCGTGACGGCGACGGCCACGGCTGCGAGGCCGACCGCCGTGCGGACCAGGCCCAGGTCCGGCTCCGGACCGGACAGCCCCGTTGTCGATGGTCTGCTGCACGGCGACCGGCACGACGACGCGCCCGGCGGTGGCGAGCAGCGCCAGCAGCAGCGTGACGACGATCCCCTCGCGCAGCTCCGGCGTCAGCCGCAGCCCGTGCAGGAGCGTGGCGAACGACCCGCGCTCGACGGTGCGCGTGTCGACCGTTGTGGCCGTCATGCCCGCACCTCGGACTCGGCGTCGAGCGCGTCGGCCAGCCGCTGCGCCTCGGCCCGCTCGTAGGCGTGCACCAGGTCCTGGTAGCCGGTCGAGGTGCGCAGCAGCTCGGCGTGCGGACCGCGCGCGGCCACCCGACCGTCCTCGACGAGGACGACCTCGTCGGCCAGCGCGATGGTGGCGCGCCGGTGGGCCACGACCACCACCGTGCTGGGCAGGCCGGCGTCACGCAGCCCGGCCAGGATCCGCTGCTCGACCGAGGGATCCACGCTGCTCGTGGCGTCGTCGAGGACGAGCAGCCGCGGCCGGCGCACCACGGCCCGGGCGAGCGCGAGCCGCTGGCGCTGCCCGCCGGAGAGCGAGGTTCCCCGCTCCCCGACCACCGTGTCGAGGGCCTGCGGGAGCGCCGCCACGAAGCCGTCCGCCTGCGCCAGCCGCAGCGCGGCCCAGACGTCGTCGTCGGGCAGGTCCGCGCCGAGCGTGATGTTCCCCCGCACCGTGTCGTCGAACAGGAAGGTCGACTGCGGGACGAGGGAGGCGACGGCGGCGAGCGCCCCCGGACCGAGCTCGCGGACGTCGAGGTCGTCGTACGTCACCCGGCCGGCGAGGGGGTCCAGCAGCCGGACGAGCACGGACGCCAGGGTCGACTTCCCCGACCCCGTCGCGCCCACCAGCGCGACGGTCCGGCCGGGCTGCACGTCGAAGGCGATCTCGCGCAGCACGTCGCTGTCGCCGTACGAGAACGTCACCGCCTCCACGGTCAGCGCGGTGGGCCCCCCGTCCGCGGGGAGGCTGCTGCTGCCGTGCTGCTGGGCACCACCGGCCGTCAGCACGCGCTGCACGCGGTCCCAGCCGACGACGCTGCGCGGCAGCTCGTTGAGCACCCAGCCGATGGCCCGCACCGGGAAGGCCATCAGGGTGAACAGGTAGGCGACGCGTACGAGCTGCCCGGCGTCGATGTCACCGCTGCCGACCCGGCTGGTGCCCGCGAGCAGCACGGCGAGCACGCCGAGCACGGGCAGCGCCTCCATGACCGGGTCGAACAGCCCGCGGACGCGGCCGACGGCGGTCATCGTGTCGCGCAGCTCGAGGGCCTTGGCGCGGAAGCGCGCGGTCTCGTCGCCCTCGCGGCCGAGCGTCTTGACCACGAGCGCGCCGTCGAAGGACTCGTGCGCGATGCCGCTGACCTCACCCCGC
>SCTD01000660.1 GCA_004299215.1 Frankiales bacterium
GGTGGGTCGTCGTGGCCACGTGGCTGACCTTGCTGGACGTCCCCGCCAGCGAGGTGGCGACGGAGACCAGGCGGAGCCGGTCGCAGAGCGCCAGGCCGGCCTCACGGCCGCCCTCGGGGGTCACCGTGACGATCGCGCCGTAGCGACCGGGGTCGAAGAGCTTGCCGGCCAGCGCGTGGTCGCGGTGGGTGGGCAGACCGGGGAAGTCGACGCGCGTCACGCGCGGGTGCCCGGCGAGCGCTGTCGCCACGGCGAGCGCGCCGGCGCAGTGCCGCTCCATCCGCAGCGGCAGGGTCGCGAGCCCGCGGTGGAGCAGGAAGGCCTCGTCCGGGGCGAGCATGCCACCGAGGTCGATGCGGTCGTGGCGGACCCGCGCCATCAGCTCCGGGGAGCCGACGGCGACGCCGCCGGTGGCGTCGCTGTGACCGCCGAGGTACTTCGTCGCGGAGTGGACGACGACGTCGACGCCGTGCTCCAGCGGGCGGCAGACGGCCGGCGACGCGAAGGTCGAGTCGACGACGAAGGTCAGTCCCGCCTCACGCGAGATCGCCGCCAGGCTCGGCAGATCCGCGACGCTCATGGTCGGGTTGGCGAGGGTCTCGCCCCAGAGGACGGTGGTCTCGGGGCGGATCGCCGCCCGCACGGCCTCGAGATCGGTGAGGTCGACGAAGTCCGCCGCGACGCCGAAGCGGTCCAGCACCGTGGTGAGCAGGCCGTACGTCCCGCCGTAGACCTCGCGCGGCGCGACGACGTGCGCGCCGCTGCGCGTCAGCGTCATCAGCACGGTGGAGATCGCCGCCATCCCCGACGCGAACGGCTGGGCCGCGACCTCGGCGTCGACGTTCACGCCCTCGAGGGCCGCGACCGCCTGCGCGAACGCGTCGGTGGTGGGGTTGTCCACCCGCGAGTACGAGTAGCCGGGCCGGTCGCCGCACAGCAGCTCGGCGTACTCCCGCGCGTCCGAGAACTTCCACGCCGCGGTGCGGTAGAGCGGCAGTCCGACGGGGGTCTGCTGCGGGCGGGGGGCGGCCGGCGGGTGGACGGCGCGGGTGCTCTCACCGGGCGAGGTCGCGGACTCCATGCCCCCAGCCTGCCATCCGGCGGGTCACTCGCTCTTGGCGTCCCGGCGCATCAGCCCGCGCACCATGTCGGTCGGGGTCATCCCGTCGTGCACGACCGCGACGACGTGCTCGGTGATCGGCATGTCGACGTCGTGCTTGCGGGCCAGGTCGAGGATCGACCGGCAGCTCTTGACGCCTTCCGCGGTCTGCTGCTTGCGGCCCAGGATCTCCGCGAGGGTCTCGCCGCGGCCGAGCTTCTCGCCGAAGGTCCGGTTGCGGGACAGCGGCGAGGTGCAGGTGGCGACCAGGTCACCCAGACCGGCCAGCCCGCTGAAGGTCAGCGGGTCGGCGCCGAGGGCGGCGCCGAGCCGGGCGGTCTCGGCGAGCCCGCGGGTGATGAGGGAGGCCTTGGTGTTGTCGCCGAAGCCCATGCCCTCGGCCATGCCGGTGGCCAGCGCGATGACGTTCTTGACGGCGCCGCCGAGCTCGCAGCCGACGACGTCGGCGTTGGTGTAGGGGCGGAAGTAGCCCGTCATGCAGGCGGACTGGAGCCGGGTGGCGACCCCTTCGTCGGTGCAGGCCACGACCGTCGCCGCCGGCTGGCCGAGCGCGATCTCCTTCGCCAGGTTGGGGCCCGTCACGATCGCGACCCGGTCGGTCGGGACGTCGGCGACCTCGCAGACGACCTCGCTCATCCGCTTCATGGTGCCGAGCTCGACACCCTTCATCAGGCTCACGAGGACGGCGTCGGGCCCGAGCGCCGGCACCACGGCCGCGAGGTTCTCCCGCAGGCTCTGCGACGGCACGGCGAGCACGACGAAGTCGGCGCCGGTCACGGCCTCGACCGCGTCGGAGGTCGCCCGGAGGTTGTCGGGCAGCGTGATACCCGGCAGGTAGTCGGCGTTCTCGTGCTCGCGGCTGACCGCCCCGGCCAGCTCCGGCCGGCGGGCCCACAGCACCACCTCGGTGCCCGCGTCGGCCAGCACCTTGCCGAACGCCGTGCCCCACGAGCCCGACCCCAGCACCGCCGCCCGCGTCACGCCGACCGCCGCTCGTCGCCCTGAGCCTCGGACCGGTGCCGCGCGGAGTGGTGCACGTGCACCGTGGCGGGCGCCTTCTCGCCGCGCAGCTGCTCGACCAGCCGGGTGATGTCGGCCATCACGGCGGCGGTGGCCTCCCGCAGGACCTCGGTGCTGAGCGGCTTGCCGAGCCAGGCGGAGAGGTCCACGGGAGGTCCGGCCAGCACGTGCACCTCGTGCGGGGGCAGCAGGTGCAGGCCCTTCGTCCGGTAGGAGTCGAGGATCCGCTCCGCGCCCCACTGCCCGACCGGGACGACCGGCGCCCCGGAGAGCAGGGCCAGCCGGGCCACACCGGTCCGAGCCGACATCGGCCACTTGTCGGGGTCGCGGCTGACCGTGCCCTCGGGGTAGATCACGATGCACTCCCCCGCGTGCAGCGCCGCGACGGCGTCGCGCAGCGCTGCCGACGCGTCGGCGGTGTGCCGGTGCACCGGGATCTGCTTGGCGCCGCGCATGACGCTGCCCACCAGCCCACGGCCCTTGAAGAGCGTGCTCTTGGCCATGAACCTCGCCGGCCGGCCGCATCCGTAGAGGACGTAGTCCGCGACGACGATCGGGTCGGCGTGCGAGATGTGGTTGACCGCGAGGATCACCCCGCCGGTCTGCGGCACGTGCTCCACGCCCTCCCAGCGCCGGCGGGTGAACAGCAGCGCCAGCGGCTTGAGGACGACGGCGCCGACGGCGTACCAGAACCCCAGCTGCCGCAGCGTGACCCGTCGACGCACGTGCTCCTCCTCCACCCCTCGCGATCCTCGCCCGCACCCGGTGCGGTGTCGAGGGCGGCGCGGCTGCCGCCCCCTGTGACTGGGAGACTCTCACCTGTGGCGATGCCAGGGGTCCAGGAGGCGTCCTGGGGCGTCGTCGTGCCGGTGAAGCGCCTCGCGATCGCCAAGTCCCGGCTCGCGGGCTACGGGGAGCGCTCGCGGCAGGACCTCGCACTGGCCTTCGCCTGCGACGTGGTGTCGGCGGCGCTCGACTGCCCGCTCGTGGTGGAGGTCCTGGTCGTGACAGACGACCACGTCGCCGCCGCCGCGCTGACCGGGCTGGGCGCCTCGGTCGCCCCGGACGACCCGGACGACGGGCTGAACCCGGCGCTGTCGCACGGCGCCGAGCTGCTCCGGGCGCAGCGGCCCGGGCTCGGCGTGGTGACGGTGTCCTCCGACCTGCCTGCGCTGCGTCCGGAGGACCTCGCCACGGCGCTCGGGGCGGTCCGGGCGGGTGGGCGCGCGTTCGTCGCGGACTCCGCGGGGACGGGGACGACGCTGCTCGCCGCGTCCGCGCCCGCCGCGCTCGCGCCGTCGTACGGCCCCGGCTCGCGCGACCGGCACGCCGCGTCGGGTGCGCTGCAGCTGCAGGGCACCCCAGCGCTGCGGCGCGACGTCGACACGCCCGAGGACCTGCGCGAGGCCCTGGCTCTCGGCGTGGGCGCTCGTACGGCCGCTGCCTGCGCGGGGCTGCCCGTCCTGCGGTAGGGGTGCACGATGGTGCGGTGAGCACCGACCTCGACACCGGCGCGGCCGCGGCCGACGCGACCCTGGAACCGGTCGCGCCGCCGACGCCGACCGACGGCGCGACACTGCCTGAGGGGCGGTTCCTCAACCGCGAGGTGTCCTGGCTCGACTTCAACGCCCGCGTGCTCGACCTGGCGGCGGACCCCTCCGCTCCGCTGCTGGAGCGCGCGAAGTTCGCGGCCATCTTCGCCAGCAACCTGGACGAGTTCTTCATGGTCCGGGTGGCCGGCCTGAAGCGCCGGCAGTCGACCGGCCTGGGCGTGCGCAGCGCCGACGGGCTCGGCACCCGCGAGCAGCTGGCGCGCATCTCCGAGCGCACCCGCGAACTCGTCGCGCGGCACGCGGACTGCTTCCTCTCCGACGTGCGGCCGGCCCTGGCAGAGGAGGGGCTGCGGATCGTGCTGTGGCGCGACCTCACCGCGGAGCAGCAGGGACCGCTGCACGACGAGTTCCGCAGCCAGCTCTTCCCCGTCCTCACGCCGTTGGCGGTCGACCCCGCGCACCCCTTCCCGTACATCAGCGGGCTGTCGCTGAACCTCGCCGTGCTGGTGCGCGAGCCGGACACCGGCACCGAGCACTTCGCCCGGGTGAAGGTGCCCAACAACGTGCCGCGGTTCCTGGAGGTCTCTCGCGAGGGCGGGGTCTCCTTCCTGCCGCTCGAGGAGCTGATCGGCGCCCACCTGCAGCAGCTCTTCCCGGGCATGGAGGTGCTCGCGCACCACCCTTTCCGGGTGACCCGCAACGCCGACGTCGAGGTCGAGGAGGACCGCGACGAGGACCTGCTGCAGGCGATGGAGCGAGAGCTGGCCCGGCGCCGCTTCGGGCCCGCCGTGCGGCTCGAGGTCGTCGACGACATGGACCCGCACGTCCTGGACCTGCTGGTCCGCGAGCTCGAGATCACCGACGACGACGTCTTCGCCGTACCAGGCCTTCTGGACCTGTCGTCGCTGTGGCAGATCTACGCCGCCGACCGGCCGGACCTCAAGCAGGAGCCCTTCGTGCCGGCCACCCACCCGCGGCTGGCCGAGGGGGAGAAGGCGACCGACGTCTTCGCGGCGCTGCGCGAGGGCGACGTGCTGGTGCACCACCCGTACGACTCCTTCGCCACCAGCGTGCAGCGCTTCATCGAGCAGGCGGCGGCCGACCCGCACGTGCTGGCCATCAAGCAGACGCTCTACCGCACCTCCGGTGACTCGCCGATCGTGGACGCGCTCGTCGACGCGGCGCAGGCCGGCAAGCAGGTGGTCGTGCTGGTCGAGATCACCGCGCGGTTCGACGAGCAGGCCAACATCCGCTGGGCGCGTGAGCTCGAGAAGGCGGGCTGCCACGTCGTCTACGGCCTGGTGGGGCTCAAGACGCACTGCAAGACCTCGCTGGTGGTGCGCCAGGAGAAGGGCCGCCTGCGCCGCTACGCCCACATCGGGACGGGCAACTACAACCCCAAGACCGCCCGGATGTACGAGGACTTCGGTCTGCTCACGGCCGACCCCGAGGTCGGGGCGGACCTGACGGACCTCTTCAACACCCTCACCGGCTACAGCCGGCAGACCCGCTACCGCACGCTGATGGTCGCCCCGAACGGCGTGCGCTCCGGGCTCGTCGAGCGGATCGCCGCCGAGGCCGCGCACGCGCGGGACGGCGACCCGGCGCGGATCCGCATCAAGGCCAACAGCATCGTGGACGAGCAGGTCATCGACGCGCTCTACGACGCCAGCCGCGCCGGCGTGCCGGTGGACCTGGTGGTCCGGGGCATCTGCGCCCTCCGGCCGGGCGTGCCCGGGCTGTCGGAGACGGTGCACGTGCGCAGCATCGTCGGGCGGTTCCTGGAGCACTCGCGGGTGATGGTCTTCGGGGTGGGCGAGCGGGCCGAGCACTGGCTCGGCAGCGCCGATCTGATGCACCGCAACCTGGACCGCCGGGTCGAGACCCTCGTGCGGGCCAAGGACCCCGCCGTGCGGGCGCAGCTCGACTCCGTGCTGGACCGGCTGCTCGCACCCGACGTGCGGCACTGGGAGCTGCAGACCGACGGCAGCTGGGTCCAGCAGCCCGCCGCGGGCGTCGCTGCTCGCGACGCGCAGACCGAGCTGATGCGCCGCTCCTCCGAGCGCGGTGACGGTGGCTGACCTGCCGCAGGTCCCGGCCGCGGGCGGCGTGCTCTGGCGCCGGATCGACGGCGAGCTCCGGATCGCCCTGGTGCACCGGCCGAAGTACGACGACTGGTCGCTCCCCAAGGGCAAGCTGGATCCCGGCGAGCCCGCCGTGGTCGGCGGTGTGCGCGAGGTCTGGGAGGAGACCGGCTTCCGGGCGGTGCCCGGCCGGACCCTCGGCGAGAGCCGGTACCGGGTGCTCTCCGACGGCCGCGAGGCCGAGAAGACCGTGCGGTGGTGGGCGATGCGCGCGACCGAGGGAGAGTTCGTGGCGGGGGCCGAGGTGGACCAGCTGCGCTGGGTGTCCCTGCAGTCGGCGCTGGCACGGGTCAGCGCGGGCTACGACTGCGCCCCGCTGCAGGCCTTCGCCGCAGCGCCGCCGGAGACGACCCAGGTGCTGCTCGTGCGGCACGCATCGGCCGGCGACCGCGACTCCTGGGCCGGCCCCGACGACGAGCGACCGCTGGACCCGACCGGCAAGGAGCAGGCCGACGCGCTCGTTCCCCTGCTGGCCGCGTACGCGCCGCGCCGCGTGCTGTCGGCACCGCTGCGGCGCTGTCTCGACACCGTGCGGCCCCTCGCGGACCAGCTCGGCATCCCGCTGACGCCTGCCAGAGAGGCCCGCGAGGACGAGAACGACTGGGGCGCAGGGCCTCTCGTGCAACTGCTCACCGAGCTGGGCGGCGCGGGTCAGCATGCCGCCGTCTGCAGCCAGGGCGGGGCGATCCCCGCGGCCGTCGAGGCGCTCACCGGGGAGAGCGACGTCCCCGCGCGCAAGGGCAGCCTGTGGGTGCTGAGCTTCGCCGAGGGACGCCTCGTGGACGCGGCCTACACCCGCGATCCCCTGCACTGAGAGCACTCCGGACGCCGAAGGCCCCGGCGGGTGCCGGGGCCTTCGGGACGGGTTCT
>SCTD01000661.1 GCA_004299215.1 Frankiales bacterium
AGGCGCAGCAGCTCGACGACGCCGCCTGGCAGCGTCGGGCTGCCGCGCCTGCGCGAGCGTCTCGAGGAAGCCGATCGGGGTGTCGGCCAACGCTTCGAGGCGCAACGCGCGGGTGCGTGGCCAGTCCTCCGGGCGGACCCGACGGATCTCAGCGGGCACGGACCACGCCGCCGTCACCTCGCGCGTACAACGCGACCCTCGTCCCACACCGGCTCCGGTGCCTCGTACACCCGGCCGTCGGAGCCGAAGACCAGGTAGCGGTCGAAGCCGCGGGCGAACCACCGGTCGTGCGTGACCGCGAGCACCGTCCCGTCGAAGCCGGCCAGGCCCTCCTCCAGCGCCTCGGCGCTGTCGAGGTCGAGGTTGTCGGTCGGCTCGTCGAGCAGCAGCATCGTGCAGCCGGACAGCTCCAGGAGCAGCACCTGCACGCGGGCCTGCTGACCGCCGGACAGCGTGTCGAAGGTCTGGTCGGCCTGGTGGTGCAGCTCGTAGCGCCGGAGCGCGCCGATGGCCTGCGCCCGGTCGAGGCCGCGGCGGCGGTCGTCCCCGCGGTGCAGCACGTCGACGAGCGTCCTGCCGTAGAGCGCCGGCTGCTCGTGGGTCTGGGCGAACCAGCCCGGCACGACGCGGGCCCCGAGCCGGGCGGAGCCGGTGTGCGCGACCGGCTCGCCGGCCAGCAGCCGGAGGAAATGCGACTTGCCGCTGCCGTTGGAGCCGAGCACCGCCACGCGCTCGCCGTAGAAGACCTCCAGGTCGAACGGCCTCATCAGCCCGGTCAGCTCGAGCCGCTCGCAGGTCAGCGCCCGCACGCCGGTGCGGCCGCCCTTCAGGCGCATGCTGACCTTCTGGTCGACCACCTGCTCCGGCGGCGGGCCGGCCGCCTCGAACTTCTCGAACCGCGTCTGCATCGCCCGGTAGCGACTGGCCATGTCCGGGCTGATCTTGGCCTGCTCGCGCAGCGTGACGACCAGCTGGCGCAGCCGCTCGCGCTCCTCCTCCCAGCGCCTGTGCAGCTCCTCGAGGCGGTCCCGCCGCGCCTGCCGGGCCTCGTGGTAGTTCTCGAAGCCGCCGCCGTGCACCCACGCCCCGTGCGCCTCGATCGTCACCACCCGGGTGGCCGTCCGCGCGAGCAGCTCCCGGTCGTGGCTGACGAACAGCACCGTCTTGGGCGACTCGGCCAGCGCCGCCTCCAGCCACCGCTTGCCGGGCACGTCGAGGTAGTTGTCCGGCTCGTCGAGCAGCAGCACCTCGTCCGGCCCGCGCAGCAGCGCCTCCAGCGCGAGCCGCTTCTGCTCGCCGCCCGACAGCGTGCCGAGAGCCCGGAACTGCGCGCGGTCGTACGGCACACCGAGCGCGGCGGTCGTGCACTTGTCCCAGGCGACCTCGGCGTCGTAGCCGTGCGCGTCGCCCCAGTCCGAGAGCGCCTGGGCGTACCTCATCTGGGTCTTCTCGTCGTCGTTCTGCATCATCGCGAGCTCCGCGGCGTCGAGGGCCGTCCCCGCCTCGCGGATGCCGGGGGCGGCGAGGGACAGCAGCAGGTCGCGCACGGTCGTGTCGTCGCGGATCGATCCGATGAACTGGCGCATCACCCCGAGCCCGCCGGCCCTGGCGACGCTGCCGGCGGCGGGCTGGGCGTCCCCGGCGATCATCCGGAGCAGGGTGGTCTTCCCGGTGCCGTTGGCCCCCACGAGCGCGGTCTTGGCGCCCTCCCCGACCCGGAAGCTCACGTCGTCGAAGAGCACCCGGCCGTCCGGGAGCACGCACTGCAGCTTCGACACGTCCACGTAGCCCATGCCGCCCAGTGTCGGGGGCGCGCCGGTCGGGCGGCCACTGGTAGTGCCCGCGACGGAATTTCTCTGCCGAGGGGTTGTTGACAGTTCAACCAACCGCGCGTACAACTAGTTGCACACGCAAAAAGCCACTGACCCGAGGAGAGCACCATGACCGCCCCGACCGCCGTCGTCCCCGCCGAGCTGACCGGCACCTTCACCATCGACCCGACCCACAGCCGCATCGGCTTCGTCGCCCGGCACGCCATGGTGACCAAGGTGCGAGGCGCGTTCACCGAGTTCTCCGGCTCCGCGACCCTCGACGCCACGAACCCGTCGGCGTCCTCCGCCGAGCTCACCATCGCCGTCGCCAGCATCGACACCGCCAACACCCAGCGCGACGAGCACCTGCGCGCGAACGACTTCTTCGACGCCCCCACGTACCCGGAGATCACCTTCCGCAGCACCGGTGTGGAGGTGCTCGGCGCCGACACGTTCGCCCTCACCGGCGACCTGACCATCAAGGGCACCACCAAGCCGGTCACCGTCGAGTTCGAGCACACCGGCGTGGCCACCGACCCGTACGGCAACCTGCGCGCGGGCTTCGAGGGCAAGGCCGTCATCAACCGCAAGGACTGGAACGTCAGCTGGAACGCCGCGCTCGAGGCCGGCGGCGTGCTCGTCAGCGAGAAGATCACGCTGGAGTTCGACGTCTCCGCCATCCGCAACGCCTGAGCCCACCCCTCGGTGATCGACGCCGGGCTCCCTCGTCTCCCCCTGCCCCGGGAGAGGCGAGGGGCCCGGCGTTCGTCATGTACGGGGGAGCGTGCGCAGCCCGCCGCGGGTGATCGCCTGCCGGGACAGCAGCTCGGCGTCCGGCGGGTAGGCCACGTGCTCGAGCGTCAGCCCGTGCGGCGCGGCGACAGCCACCTCCGTGGCCCGTCCGGAGCGCTTCAGCAGCGATGCCGGCCACGAGGGCTGGTGCCGGCCCTCGCCGACGGCGAGCATCGCGCCCACCACCGAGCGCACCATCGAGTGGCAGAAGGCGTCCGCGGTGATGGTCAGCACGAGCAGCCCGTCGTCCCCGCGGGCCCAGTCCAGCCCGAGCAGCGCCCGCACCGTGCTCGCGCCCTCGCGGCGCTTGCAGAAGGCAGCGAAGTCGTGCTCGCCGAGCATCGGCGCCGACGCCGCCTGCAGCGCCCGCAGGTCCAGCGGGCGCGGCCAGGTCAGCACGTCGCGGCGCAGCGGGTCGACCGCCTCCGGGCCGTCGGCGACCCGGTAGCGATAGGTCCGGGCGAGCGCGGAGAAGCGCGCGTCGAAGCCGTCGGCGGCGAGGGTCGTGCGACGCACCCGCACGTCGGGCGGCAGCAGCCCGTTGAGCCGGCGCAGCAGCAGCGGGTCGGCGGCGCCCTCCTCGGGCAGGTCGACGTGCGCGACCTGCCCGCGGGCGTGCACACCGGCGTCGGTGCGGCCGGCGACGGTCAGCCGCGGCGGCTCGGCGCGCAGCAGGACCCGCAGCGCGCCCTCGAGGACCCCCTGCACCGTCCGCCCCGCGGGCTGGGCCGCCCAGCCGCGGAAGTCGGTCCCGTCGTACGCCAGGTCGAGCCGGACGCGCAGCGTCCCCGCCTCGGGGTGCCGGACGCGATCGAGCCCGCCTCCCCCGTCGGGGGAGGCGGGCTCGTCGGGACGTGCTGTGACTACTTGGTGTCCTCGTCGGCCGGAGCGTCCGGGGCGGCGTCAGCGGCGATCTCCTGCTCGCTCGTGACGGCCTCCTCGACGGGGGCCTCAGCGGGGGCCTCGGCGGAAGCCTCTGCCGGCGCCGTGGCCGGCTCGGCCGGCGAGTCGGCCGACGCGGCGCTGTCCGGCGAGTCCGGGCTGTCCGGCGAGTCCGGGCTGTCGGCGCTCTCCACGGCCTCCTCGTCCGCAGCAGCGGACGCGGCGACGGCGGCAGCGGTCGGGCTGACGTCCTTGAGGTCCTCGGCCGCCTCGCGGGTGGCACCGGTGGGGGCCTTCTTCGGCGCCGCCTTGGTGCCACGAGCGCGCTCGGCCTCCCCGACCGCCTGCTGCGCGACGGTCTGCGCCTCGACGAGCTCGATGATCGCCATCGGCGCGTTGTCGCCCTTGCGGTTGCCCAGCTTGAGGATGCGGGTGTAGCCACCGGGACGGTCGGCGTAGCGCGGGCCGATCTCGGCGAAGAGCGTGTGGACGACGCTCTTGTCGCGCAGGCGCTTGAGCACCTGGCGGCGGGCGTGCAGGTCGCCGCGCTTGCCGAAGGTGATCAGGTGCTCGGCGTACGGGCGGAGCCGCTTGGCCTTGGCCTCGGTGGTCGTGATCCGGCCGTGCTCGAACAGCGACGTCGCGAGGTTGGCGAGCATCAGCCGCTCGTGCGCCGGGCTGCCGCCCATGCGCGGGCCCTTGGACGGAGTGGGCATGTCCTTCTCTTCTCAGGTGCGGGAGCCGGGGCTCCGTGGGGGCACGTCGGCGGTCGCCGGGGCCCTGCCTGCCCCTTGCGTCCTGCTGAGCGGCCCGCTGCACGCGGGGCGCCGCAGGACGCAAGGGTCGTACGTCTTAGAGCTGCTCGGTCTCGGCGAAGCCGGCGTCACCGGAGTCGTCCGGGAAGTCCGACACGGTCTCCTCGGCGCCCCAGGTGTTGACGACCTGGCTCGGGTCGAACCCGGGCGGGCTGTCCTTGAGGGCCAGGCCCATGGAGTGCAGCTTGACCTTGACCTCGTCGATCGACTTCGCGCCGAAGTTGCGGATGTCGAGCAGGTCGGCCTCGGAGCGGGAGACGAGCTCGCCGACCGAGTGGATGCCCTCGCGCTTGAGGCAGTTGTACGACCGGACGGTCAGGTCCATCTCCTCGATCGGCAGCGCCAGGTCGGCCGCGAGCGCGGCGTCCGTCGGCGACGGTCCGATGTCGATGCCCTCGGCCTGCTCGTTGAGCTCCTGGGCCAGGCCGAACAGGCCGACCAGGGTCTTGCCGGCGCTGGCCACCGCGTCACGCGGGGTCATGCCGGGCTTGGTCTCGACGTCGAGGATGAGCTTGTCGAAGTCGGTGCGCTGCTCGACGCGGGTGGCCTCGACCTTGTAGGTCACCTTGAGGACCGGCGAGTAGATGGAGTCGACCGGGATGCGGCCGATCTCCTGGCCGACCTGCTTGTTCTGCACGGCGGAGACGTAGCCGCGGCCGCGCTCGACGGTGAGCTCGATCTCGAGCCGGCCCTTGCCGTTGAGCGTGGCCAGGTGCAGGTCGGGGCTGTGGATCTCGACGCCCGCGGGGGGCGCGATGTCGGCGGCGGTGACCGGGCCGGGACCCTGCTTGCGCAGGTACATGACCACGGGCTCGTCGCTCTCGGAGGACACGACCAGCTCCTTGAGGTTCAGGATCAGGTCGGTGACGTCCTCCTTGACGCCCGGCACGGTGGTGAACTCGTGCAGGACGCCGTCGATCCGGATGCTCGTGACAGCAGCACCGGGGATCGAGGACAGCAGCGTGCGGCGGAGCGAGTTGCCGAGGGTGTAGCCGAAACCGGGCTCGAGCGGCTCGAGGACGAAGCGCGAGCGGTTCTCGGAGACGGGCTCCTCGGTCAGGGTGGGGCGCTGTGCGATGAGCACGGAGGGTGTCCCTTCAGGACGTTCCGCGAGGTCCGCCATATGACCTCGCGAGGGGTGCAGCGGGTGGCGAGTCCGCTGC
>SCTD01000662.1 GCA_004299215.1 Frankiales bacterium
CTGCTCGGCGAGCGCGCCGTCGGCGAGACGCTGTCCATCGCCTTCGCCGGTGAGGGCCAGCACCAGGACGCCGGCGCCAAGATGGTGCACGCCGCGCCGCACACCACGAGCAACATCGTCAGCAAGTCGGTCGCCCGCGGCGGCGGCCGCACGTCCTACCGCGGCCTGGTCCAGGTCCAGGAGGGCGCGCACGGCTCCAAGAGCAACGTCGTCTGCGACGCGCTGCTGGTGGACACGATCAGCCGGAGCGACACCTACCCGTACGTCGACGTGCGCGAGGACGACGTGTCCCTCGGTCACGAGGCGACCGTCAGCCGGGTCGGCGAGGACCAGCTCTTCTACCTGATGAGCCGCGGCATGACCGAGCAGGAGGCGATGGCGATGGTCGTGCGCGGCTTCGTCGAGCCGATCGCCCGGGAGCTGCCCATGGAGTACGCGCTCGAGCTCAACCGGCTCATCGAGCTGCAGATGGAGGGTTCCGTTGGCTAGCTCGATGCAGGACGCGCTCACGACCGAGCGCGCCGCGCTGAAGGAGACGGGAGGCATCACCGACGGCTCCGTGGCGGTCGGCGTCAAGCCGTCGACGCCGCGCAGCCCGGCCGACGTCCGACCGGAGCGGGTGCGGTCCTTCGACCCCGAGGTCTTCGGCGCGCCGACGGGACGCGAGGAGGAGTGGCGCTTCACCCCGCTGCCCCGACTGCGCGCGCTGCTCGACGGCACGGACTCCGACGCGCACCTGACCGTGACCAGCGAGCTGCCCGAGGGCGTCGAGCTCGTCGAGGTCCCGCTCACCGACCTCGACCTGCCCGCGCCCGTCGACCGGCTGGCCGCGCTCGCGTTGCAGCGGGCCCGCACTTCGCTGGTCGTCCGCGTCCCCAAGGCGCTCGAGGCCGACGCGCCCGTCGTCCTCACGTTGCACGGCACCGGCACCGACGAGGTCGTCTGGGGCTCGGTCGTCCTCGACGTCGCCGAGCAGGCCCGGGCGACGGTCGTGATCGAGCACACCGGCAGCGCGCACTACGCCGCCTGCGTCTCGGTACTGGTCGGCGACGGCGCCGCGCTGCAGCTGGTGCAGGTCCAGGACTGGGCCGACGACGCCGTCCACGGCGCCCACGTCGCCAGCCGGCTCGGCCGCGACGCCTCGCTCGTGTCGACGCAGGTCACGCTCGGCGGCGACCTGGTGCGGGTCAACGAGACCGCGGAGTTCACCGGTCCCGGCGCCTCGGTCGAGCTGCGGGGTGTCTCCTTCGCCGACCGCGGCCAGCACCTCGAGCACCGCCTCCTGATCGACCACTCGGTGCCGCACTGCCGCAGCAACGTCGTCTACAAGTCGGCGCTGCACGGCGACGAGGCGCACACGGTCTGGGTCGGTGACGTGCTCATCCGCGCCGGTGCCACCGGCACCGACACCTACGAGCTGAACCGCAACCTGCTGCTCACGCCCGAGGCGCGCGCCGACTCGGTCCCCAACCTCGAGATCGAGACCGGCGAGATCGCCGGCGCCGGCCATGCCAGCGCGACCGGTCGCTTCGACGACCAGCAGCTGTTCTACCTGCAGTCGCGCGGCATCCCGGCCGACGTCGCCCGGCAGATGGTCGTCCGTGGCTTCTTCGCCGACGTCGTCGAGCAGATCGGCGTGCCCGCCCTCGAGGAGCGCCTGATGGCGACCATCGAGGCCGAGCTCGAGCGGGCCTTCGCGTGAGCGCCGAGACCACGCGCGGACTGCGCGCCTGCTCGCTGTCGGAGCTGGCGGACGAGTCGGCCATCCGGGTCGAGCTCGCCGGGCGCCCGGTCTGCATCGCCCGCTCGGGCGGCGAGGTGTTCGCGATCTCCGACGTCTGCTCGCACGCCGACGTCGCGCTGTCGGAGGGCGACGTCGAGGACGGCCACATCGAGTGCTGGCTGCACGGCTCGATGTTCGACCTCCGCACCGGCGCCCCGACCGGCCTGCCGGCCACCAAGCCCGTCCCCACCTTCCCCGTGACCGTCGAGGGCGATGACGTCCTCGTGCAGATGGAGCCCTGACCCATGACAGTCCTGGAGATCCGCGGCCTGACCGTTGCCGTCGAGGACACCGAGATCCTCACCGGTGTCGACCTGACCATCCGGTCCGGCGAGACGCACGCGATCATGGGCCCGAACGGCTCGGGCAAGTCGACGCTGGCCTACGCCATCGCCGGCCACCCGAAGTACACCGTCACCGGCGGGACCGTCACCCTCGACGGCGAGGACGTGCTGGCCATGTCCGTCGACGAGCGCGCCCGCGCCGGCCTCTTCCTGGCGATGCAGTACCCCGTCGAGGTGCCGGGCGTCTCGGTCTCCAACTTCCTGCGCTCGGCCGCCACCGCGGTCCGCGGCGAGGCGCCGAAGCTCCGCCTCTGGGTCAAGGAGCAGAAGGAGGCCATGGGCCGCCTCGAGATGGACCCTGCCTTCGCCGAGCGCAACGTCAACGAGGGCTTCTCCGGCGGCGAGAAGAAGCGCCACGAGATCCTCCAGCTCGAGCTGCTGCAGCCGCGGATCGCCGTCCTGGACGAGACCGACTCCGGCCTGGACGTCGACGCGCTGCGCGTCGTGTCCGAGGGCGTCAACCGGGTGCGCGCGACCGGCGAGACGGGCGTGCTGCTCATCACCCACTACACCCGGATCCTCAACTACATCACGCCCGACTTCGTGCACGTCTTCGTCAAGGGCCGGATCGTCGAGCAGGGTGGTCCGGAGCTCGCCGACGAGCTGGAGAAGAACGGCTACGCGAAGTACGGCCCCGAGGCCAAGGCGCCCCTGCACGCCCGCTCGCTGCCCGCCGGTCCCGTGTTCGGGGGAGCCGTGACACCGGCATGAGCACGCTGCTCGCCGCCACGACGTACGACGTCGCGGCCGTGCGCGCCGACTTCCCCGTGCTGGGCAGGGAGATCGGCGGCAAGCCGCTGGTCTACCTCGACAACGCCTCCAGCGCGCACAAGCCGCGCCAGGTGCTCGACGCCGAGCGTGCCTTCGTCGAGCAGCACTACAGCAACGTGCACCGTGGCGTGCACACGCTGAGCCAGGAGGCGACCGACGCCTACGAGGCGTCGCGCGAGCGGGTGGCCCGCTTCCTGCACGCGCCCGACGCGCACGAGGTCGTCTTCACCAAGAACGCCACCGAGGCCTACAACCTGGTCGCCTACTCCTTCGGCAACGCAGCCGCGGGCAGCCGGTTCGCGCTCGGCCCCGGCGACGAGGTCTGCGTCACCGAGATGGAGCACCACTCCAACCTCGTGCCGTGGCAGATGCTCTGCGAGCGGACCGGCGCGACGCTGCGCTGGATCCCGCTGACCGACGACGGCCGGCTCGACCTGGCCGACCTCGAGTCGCTCGTCAACGAGCGCACCAAGCTGCTCGCCTTCGTGCACGTCAGCAACATCCTCGGCACGGAGAACCCGGTCGACGTGCTCGTCGCCCGCGCCCGGCAGGTCGGCGCGCTGACGCTGCTCGACGGTGCGCAGTCCGCACCGCACCAGCCCGTCGACGTGACCGCGCTCGGCGTCGACTTCTTCGTCCTGACCGGCCACAAGATGCTCGCGCCGTCCGGCGTCGGCGTGCTGTGGGGCCGCCGCGAGCTGCTCGACGCGATGCCTCCCTTCATGGGCGGCGGCTCGATGATCGAGGTCGTCCGGATGACCGGCTCGACCTACGCCCCCGCCCCCGAGCGGTTCGAGGCCGGCACCCCCGTCATCAGCCAGGCCGTCGCCCTGGCGGCGGCCTGCGACTACCTGGACGGCGTCGGGCTCGACCGGATCGCCGCCCACGAGCACGCGCTCACCGGTCGGCTCCTCGACGGGGTGCGCGACCTGCCGGGCGTGTCCGTCATCGGGCCGGACACCCTCGAGAAGCGCGGCGCCGCCGTGTCCTTCGCGATCGACGGTGTCCACCCGCACGACGTCGGCCAGTCGCTGGACGAGCTCGGCATCGCGGTGCGCGTCGGCCACCACTGCGCCGCCCCGGTCTGCCGCCGCTACGGCGTGCCGGCGACCACGCGCGCCTCGTCGTACCTCTACAACACCGAGGCCGAGATCGACGTGCTGCTCGAAGGAATCGTCACGGTCCAGCGCTTCTGGGGGCGCTGAGGTGTCCGAGTCGATGTACCAGGAGATCATCCTGGACCACTACAAGAACCCGCACCACAAGGGCCTGCGCGAGCCGTACGACGTCGAGGTGCACCACGTGAACCCGACCTGCGGCGACGAGGTGACGCTGCGGGTGAAGGTCGTGGACGGGGTCGTCGAGGACGTCTCCTACGACGGGCAGGGCTGCTCGATCAGCCAGGCGAGCACCTCGGTCATGACCGACCTGGTCATCGGCAAGGCCGTCGACGAGGCGATGTCGACCGGCGAGGCGTTCCTGGAGCTCATGCAGAGCAGGGGGCAGCTGGAGCCCGACGAGGACGTGCTGGAGGACGGCATCGCCTTCGCCGGCGTGAGCCGCTACCCGGCACGCGTGAAGTGCGCGCTGCTGGGCTGGATGGCGTGGAAGGACGCGACCGCCCAAGCGGTTGCCACCACTGGAGAGGGAAGCGCATGAGCAGCGAGACGACGCAGACACCGGCCGAGATCGTCCTGGAGACGCCGACCGCCGCCGACGCGCCGCGGCCGCGCGCGAGCGAGGACGACGTCACCGAGGCGATGAAGGACGTCGTCGACCCCGAGCTGGGCATCAACGTCGTCGACCTCGGCCTGCTCTACGGCAACCAGGTGCACGAGGACAACACCGTGACCCTGGACATGACGCTCACCTCGGCGGCGTGCCCGCTCACCGACGTCATCGAGGACCAGACCCGCGCCGCGCTGGCGCCGCTGGTGGACGACGTGCGCATCAACTGGGTGTGGATGCCGCCGTGGGGCCCGGACAAGATCACCGACGACGGGCGCGACCAGCTGCGCGCGCTGGGGTTCAACGTCTGACGCACGGCTCGGCCCTAGGGTCGTCCCCATGACGACCTCTCTGCTCGGGCGCAGCTTCCTCAAGGAGTCCGACCTCTCTCCGCAGGAGTGGGAAGGCCT
>SCTD01000663.1 GCA_004299215.1 Frankiales bacterium
CCGCCGGTGAAGGACGCGCACACGTTGAACAGCAGCGCGCTCAGGGTGGCCAGCAGGGTGAGGAACACGATGTTGACCGCGGCGAGCACCGCCGCGCCGCCCACCACCCGCCCGGGCGTGAGCAGAGCGTCGGTCTCGAGGGAACCGCCCGTGACCTCGGCGTAGAGCTGGTTGAGCGATTCCGTGACGCCGAGCGACCCCAGCACCGCGTAGAGCACGGCCACCGCCACCACCAGCGCGATGCCGACGAACACGCTGGCGACGAGCGAGAACAGGAACACCGACCACGGGTCGATCCGGCGCAGGGACATCCGCGCCCGCCGAGGACGGCCCACGGCCGGACGGGTGGTCCCGGCACGCCCTCCCGCCCGCGTGGGGGGCGTCCGCGGCGGCTCCGACGGCGACCGCGACGACGACGGACTCGTGGAGCTGCGCGCACCGGGTAGCACGGTCGTGGCCTCGTCCCGCGTCGCCCAGCCGGGACCGGCAGCCGGCGCCGGGCGCGGCGACGCGCTCGCCGGCCGGCCGGCCGCGGGAGAGGCCTGGGAGGGCGTCGGCGGCGGGACGGGCGGCTGCGGGACGGACGATGGCCGGTCCGCCGGCTCGTGGGGCCTGCTCACTGGTCGCTCCCCTCGTCAGCCGGACTGGCGCCCGCCGCGTCGGCCTCCACCTGCGCCGCGTCATCGGACGTGGACGCCTCCTCCCCCGTCTCCTCCGTCGCGACGCCGACGCCCTCGCCCGCCTCGCCCGCCTCGCCGTCCTCGCCGTCGTCGGTGGCGTCATCCGCGGCAGCCTCGCCGTTGTGGGCGACCGCGACGACGGTCGCGCCGGGGTCCAGCGCCACCAGCTTCACGCCCCCCGTCGCACGCAAGAGGTAGCGCAACGGCTCCACGGACATCCGGATGACCACTCCCGCGCTGGTGATGCAGAAGATCTCGTCCGCGTCCTGCACGATCAGCGCGCCGACCAGCTGGCCCCGCTTCTCCTCGATGCGGGCGGTGAGCACGCCCTGGCCGCCACGGCCCTGCCGCTTGTACTCCGACAGCTTGGTGCGCTTGCCGAACCCGCCGTCGGTGACGACCAGCAGCGCGTCGTCGGTGTCGTCACTGCCCGGACGCACCGCGGCCATCGCGAGCAGCTCGTCGCCGGGACGCAGCCGGATGCCCATGACACCGCTCGTCGCGCGGCCCATCGGCCGCAGCGCCTCGTCGTCGGCCTGGAACCGGATCGACTGCGCGCCACGTGACACGAGGAGCAGGTCGTCCTCGGCGCTGATCAGCGCCGCGGCGATGAGCTCGTCGTCCTCGCGCAGGTTGATCGCGATGAGCCCGCTCGAGCGGCCGTTGTCGTACTCCCCCAGGCGGGTCTTCTTCACCAGGCCCTTGCGGGTGGCCAGCACGAGGTACGGCGCGGCCTCGTAGTCCTTCAGCGCGATCACCTGCGCGATCCGCTCGTCCGGCTGGAACGCCAGGATGTTCGCGACGTGCTGGCCACGGGCGTTGCGGTTGGCCTCGGGCAGCTCGTGCGCCTTGCAGCGGTAGACGCGGCCCTGGTCGGTGAAGAAGAGCAGCCAGTGGTGCGTCGTCGTCACGAAGAAGCGCTCGACGATGTCGTCCTGCTTGAGCGCCGCGCCCTGCACGCCACGACCGCCACGGCGCTGCGAGCGGTAGAGGTCGGTCTTGGTGCGCTTGGCGTAGCCGCCGCGGGTCACCGTGACCACCACGTCCTCCTGCGCGATGAGGTCCTCGGCGCTCATGTCGCCCTCGAAGGCCACGATGCGGGTACGGCGCTCGTCCCCGTAGCGCTCGACGATCTCGCCGAGCTCCTCACCGATGATGCGGCGCTGCCGGGCCGGGTCGGCCAGGATCGCCTGCAGGTCGGCGATCTCGCGCTCCTTCTCGGCCAGCTCGTCGAGGATCCGCTGCCGCTCGAGGGCGGCCAGCCGGCGCAGCTGCATGTCGAGGATGGCCGTGGCCTGCAGCTCGTCGATGTCGAGCAGCGCCATCAGGTCGCTGCGAGCCGCCTCGGCGCTGGCGCTGTTGCGGATGAGCGTGATGACGTCGTCGAGCCGGTCCAGCGCCTTGCCGAGCGCGCGCAGGATGTGCGCCCGCTCCTCCGCCCGGCGCAGCTGGAAGCGGGTGCGGCGGACGATGACGTCGACCTGGTGCGCCACGTAGTACTCGACGAACTGGTCCAGCCGCAGCGTGCGCGGCACGCCGTCGACGATGGCGAGCATGTTGCAGCCGAAGGTGTACTGCAGCTGGGTGTGCTTGTAGAGGTTGTTCAGCACCACCTTCGCGACGGCGTCGCGCTTGATGACGATGACCAGCCGCTGGCCGAGCCGCTGCGAGCCCTCGTCGCGGACGTCGGCGATGCCGGCGATCTTGCCGTCGCGGACCAGGTCGGCGATGCCCTCGGCCAGGTTGTCCGGGTTCACCTGGTACGGCAGCTCGCTGACCACCAGGATCGTGCGGCCCTTGGCGTCCTCGTCGACCTCGACGACCGCCCGCATCCGCACCGAGCCGCGGCCGGTCCGGTAGGCCTCCTCGATGCCGCTCCGGCCGACGATGAGCCCGCCGGTCGGGAAGTCCGGGCCCTGGATGCGGGCCAGCAGCGCGTCGAGCAGCTCCTCCGACGTGGCGTCGGGGTGCTCCAGGTACCACTGCACGCCGGCCGCGACCTCGCGCAGGTTGTGCGGCGGGATGTTGGTGGCCATGCCGACCGCGATGCCGGAGCTGCCGTTGACCAGCAGGTTCGGGATCCGGCTGGGCAGGATCGTCGGCTCCTGCGAGCGCCCGTCGTAGTTGGGCGTGAAGTCGACGGTCTCCTGGTCGATCTCGCGGAGCATCTCCATCGCGAGCGGCGCGAGCCGGCACTCCGTGTTGTGCGAGACGAAGCCGTCCGAGAGGAAGGCGTGGTCGTCGCTGTCCACGCGGAACGAGAAGACCGGCTGGACGCCGGCCTGGCTCACGTCGGTGACCTCGGCGTAGTAGTGCAGGCCGCTGACCAGCGGCTCCACGACCGCCCGGGCCTCCGGATCGGTCACGTGCGACCAGATCTCGTCGGCGTCGCGCTCCCAGCGCTCGATCCGGTCGATGTTGTGGCGGCGCAGCCACTCCCGGTCCGCCTTGCCCGAGGCGCCGCTCCCCCGCAGGTAGTCCGCGACGAACGGCACGTGGTCACTGGACAGCGACGTGCTCGTCTCGGGGATGCCGGCCAGGATCGCCCGCAGCTTCGTCTGCTTGCGTCCCCAGAAGCCGACCCGGTCAGCGAACAGCCGAGCCTCGCGGCGGTTGCCGAGGTAGACCTTCCACTCCCCTGACGCATGCGCGCAGAGCCGGCTGACCACGCCGAACTCGAGCAGCATCGCCTGGACGTCGCGGGCCAGCTGCTCGCTGCGCGTGGAGTACGAGACCTGGATGCTGTTGCGCGGCAGTCGGCTCGCCGAGCCGTCGCCCTCGAACAGCGCCTGGAGGAACCGTCGCTTGAAGGCGCTGCCACGAACCCACACTCGGGCCGGGATGGCCTTGTCGGCGCTGGCCTGGTCGAGGAAGTCGTTCAGCGCGCTGTCCTGCAGGTGCGCGGTGTTCTGGATGTCCAGCTCGTGCAGCAGCGATCCCGAAGCGATCTCGCGGTGTGCGGTGTAGCGGGGACCGCCCACGACCGTGTCGTAGGCCGCGACCACCTCGTCGAAAAAGTCGCGGTCCAGGTTGTTGAAGCCCGCACGCTCGTACGACACGTGCCCTTCGCTGAGGAACGCGCCGAGCAGGACAGCCTCGAACCGGTCGCGCTCACTCAGCATCTCCGACTCCGTGGGCGCGCCGCGGTAGAGGACCACCCGGTCGCCCGGTCGCACCTCCTCCAAGAGCTTCCACAGCAGCATCGGCACACCGAGCACGTCGACCAGGCACAGGACCGGGTGGTTCTCGGTGCCGGTGAGCCGGAAGCCCTCCCGGGTCGTCAGCTGCAAGGTCGGGTGCTCGCCGGAGTGGAAGAGCGTCAGCGCGCGGACCGGCTCGCCGACCCGGTTCAGCAGCTTGAGGTCCGACAGTGCGACGTCGCTGTTCGGCTCGGCACCGGGGGCCACGTCACCGATGCGGAAGGTCCCGCCGTCGGCCATCCGGATGCGGGTTGAGGGCGCGAGAC
>SCTD01000664.1 GCA_004299215.1 Frankiales bacterium
TCTGCCGACGACCGCCGGGCACCGGCCGTCGACGCAGAACCACGGCTCCGGGTCGACGTACGCCGCCCCCGCCGCCGCGGCGGCCGCCGCCTCGGCCGCACGCACGCCGGCCCACTCCTCGGTCACCGTCTCGGTGCAGTCCGCCGGCTCCGACAGCCGGGTCACGCACTCCTGGACGTTGCCGGCGCGTGGCGGCGGCCCGAGGACCACGACCTCGCGACCGGGGGCCTGCAGGCGCTCCAGCGTGGTGACCAGGCCCTGCTCCCAGCGCGTGTACCGCTCGTCGCCCTCGGGTTCGTCGACCTGCTTGCCCAGGAAGGTGATCGAGCTCGACACGACGACCAGCTCCGGCTGCATCGCCTCGACCTGCTCGATGGCCCACTGCTTGTGGTCGGAGCACTGCGTGAAGGGCTCCTCCGGGCGGTCCCGGAAGAACTCGAGGTCCGGCGCGGCGCACTGGTTGCGGGTGAGGGCCTGGACGGCGAAGCCACGCGGCTCGAGGACCGAGCGCAGCGCCGGCAGCCAGCTGATCGCCATCGAGTCGCCAAGCAGCGCGGCGGTCCGCGGGGCTCCGGGCGGGCCGTAGCGGCAGCGGTCCAGGTTGCCGGCGTTGACGTTGTCGCACTTGTCGACGATCCACTCGGGCGCGCCGGCGTAGGTGATGCCCTCCAGCGGCGGCTGCAGCGCCGGCCAGTCGTCGGGCTCGATCGACCGGGTGATGTCCGCGGTCAACGCCGCGAGCGACTCGGGCCCCGCCGGTGCCGCGGTCGTGGGCGGGGGGGCGGCGACCCGCGCGATGTCGGAGTGCAGCGCGACCGCGGGCAGCACGAAGCCGCCGCCGAGCAGCGCGGTCGCGGCGGTCAGCGCCACGGCGGCGCGCCGGCCGGCGCCCCGCGGCAGCGTCCGCGGCGCCGGCCGCCGGGACAGCCACGACGAGCGGCGCACCGGGTCCTCCACCAGGTGGTGGCAGAGCGCGGCGAGCACGAACGACGCGACCAGCGGCACCACGACGTGCAGCTCCTCCGGCAGCACGGCCACGCCCAGGACCAGCACCGGCCAGTGCCAGAGGTAGAGGGAGTACGACAGGCGGCCCACGTAGCGGCTCACCGGGTTGACCAGGAGCGGGTTCCGGTCGGCGGCGCCGGCCTCCCCGCCGATGAGGACCAGCGCCGTCGCGAGGACCGGGATCAGCGCGGCTGAGCCCGGGAAGGGCGTGCGGTCGTCCAGCAACCACGCCGACATCGCGATGCCGTAGAGGCCGAGCCACCCGAACACCGATCCGAAGCCGGGCCGGCGCGGCAGCCGCCCGGAGTGCGCCCAGACCGCCACCAGCGCGCCGACTCCGAGCTCGAAGGCGCGTGCCGGGGTGGAGAAGTAGGCCGCCGTGGCGTCGGCGGCGGTCGAGGTGATCGACCAGGCGAGGGACGCGGCGGTGACCACCAGCAGCAGCGCCAGCGGCCCGCGGCGGCGGCTCAGCCACAGCGCGAGCAGCAGCAGGCAGGGCCAGACGAGGTAGAACTGCTCCTCCACCGCGAGCGACCAGTAGTGCTGGACCGGCGAGGCCGGCCGCGTGTCGTCGAAGTAGTCGGTGCCGATCTGCGCGAAGCGGACGTTCGCC
>SCTD01000066.1 GCA_004299215.1 Frankiales bacterium
CCTGAAGAAGCGGCACGGCAGCGGTGAGGTGCTCGGCGAGGAGCCGCTGGACCTGCCGCCGCGGCAGCTGCGCACCCGGTCGGTCTGGTACACCGTCGCGCCCGAGCTGCTCGAGCGGGCCGGGCTGTCCTCGGCGGACGTGCCGGGCGCGGCGCACGCCGCCGAGCACGCGGCGATCGGGCTGCTGCCGCTGTTCGCGACCTGCGACCGGTGGGACATCGGCGGGGTGTCGACCGCCGTGCACCCGGACACCGGTCTGTGCACCGTCTTCGTGTACGATGGGCACCCCGGTGGCGCGGGCTTCTCCGAGCAGGGGTTCGTCCGGGGAGCCGACTGGCTGCGCGCGACCCGGGACGCGATCGCGTCGTGCGAGTGCCCGAGCGGCTGCCCGTCCTGCGTGCAGTCACCCAAGTGCGGCAACGGCAACGAGCCGCTGGACAAGGCGGGCGCGGTGCGGCTGCTGGACGCCGTCCTGGCGAGTGGTCTGGCGCCTGCCCCGGCTGGGTAGGCCACGGGTGTCCCGCCGCCTGCTGAAGGAGTCCGTCGTGGTCGTGCTAGGTCTGCTCCTGCTCGTCGCCGCTGTGGCCGTCGGCACCGCCGTCGCCGTCGCGAACACCTCCGCCACCTCGCTGGAGGGCTTCGGCTACAGCCTGTCCGGGCTCACCCTCGGGGGGATCTTCCTGCTGGGCATGGCGCTCGGTGCGCTGGCGCTGCTCGGCCTGCTGATGCTGCTCGGCGGCGCCCGTCGCCGGCGCGCCAAGCGGGTCGCCCAGCGGCGCGAGGTGGAGAGCGTCCGCAGCGAGCAGGAGACGCTGGCCGAGGAGAACGCCCGGCTGCAGGCCGAGCTGGAGCAGTCCCGGAGCGTCTCGCCGTACCCGGCCGGCGACGCCGGTGACGCGACGGTGCTGCCTGCGCACGGCAAGCACCGCCGGTAGCGCCGGTAGCGCCTACGGCTCCTCGGAGGTCGCACCCAGCCAGCGGCGCAGGTGGGCCCCGGCGAGCAGCAGCAGCAGCGCGCCGGCCGTGCTGGTCGCGAGCCGCTCGGAGTCGAGGGCGGAGCCGACCACGTTGCGCACCGCGGCGGTGGGACCGGTCGCCTCGACCTCCTCCGTCACGATCTGGTCCTCGAAGCCCAGGGTCGGCTCGTAGGTGCCGTCGGCCAGCTCCGGGGCGATCGCCGGGGCCTGCTGCGGAAGCGGCGGCAGCTTCGGGATGCCCAGCTTGGGGCCGAACGAGCTGAATCCCAGCGCGAAGGCCTTGCGCTGCGCGACGGCCTTGGCATCGGCGGTCTCGCCGGAGGAGGACGTGCCGGAGCCGATCGGGGCCGCTGTGCCGCCGCCACCTCCTGAGGTGGTGCCGCCGCCGGAGCCGGGGGAGCCGGTGCCGCCGCTACCGGTGCCGCCGCCCGCGCTACCGCCCGAGCCGCCGGAGGGGTCGCCGGACGCGCCGTCGGAGGGTGTGGTGCCGGGGTCGGTGTCACCGCCGCTCGCGCCGCCACCCGTCGATCCACCGGACGCGGGCTCCGGGGAGGGAGCCGGGGCGGACAGGGTGACCGACGCCGGTGAGGACAGCGGGGACTCGATCGTGCTGCTGGAGCCGGGCGCGGTGGACCGCAGGGCGCGTACGGCGTAGGTGTGCGCCCCGCTGCCGTCGACGGCGTAGGTGATCACGGCGCTGCAGGTCGACCCCTCGCAGGCGCTGCGGCCGATGCCGTCCTTGACCACGGTGTCGCCCTCGACGACCTGCCAGCCGGTCAGGTCGGGCTCGTCGCCCTTGCGCCAGCTGACGCGGGCCTCGCGGGGGCTGACCTCGGACGCGGTGACCGACTGGGGGGCCTTCGGCGCGATCCGGGTGACGAAGGTGGAGGTGCCGGTGCCGCCGCCGCTCTGCGTGACGGTCCAGGTGCCGTTGGGGGCCGGGACGCAGCCGCCGCTGCTGGTGAAGCAGCCGGTGTCCATCGTCCAGGAGAGCGTGCCGCCGCTCAGGTTGGCCGGCGCGGTCGCGATCGTCGTCGTCGACCCGGACGGGCTGGTCAGCGTCAGCCGGTTCTCGCTGGTGGAGCGGCCGTAGTCGGCGCTGATGGTGAAGCTGCTGTAGGACGTGAAGACCGTGCCGTTGCCCGGGGCGGTCACCGCGGCGCTCGCCGCCAGCGCGGTCGCGACCAGCACCAGGCCGGTCAGCGGCAGCACGAGGGCCCCCGTCACCGCACGACGCAGCCCGCTCCTGGACGTGGTCATGACTTCTTGGCCTCCGGAACGATCGTCTCGCTCTTGACGAGCTCGAAGCGCATGATCAGCCGCTGCCGGGCGCTGCCCTTGGGGTGGCAGGTGGTGAGCGTCAGCAGGCTCTTGGTGCCCTCCTGCGCGACGACCGAGAAGTCGGTCGGCGGGACCACCCACGGGTTGCCGTGACCGTCGAAGTCGCCCACGGCGCGGTAGGTGTGCACCGCGAAGGGCGTCTCGAGCTCCACCACGTCTCCCTCGGTCAGTTCGTCCATCCGGTTGAACGGACGGCCGTACGTCGTGCGGTGACCGGCGATGGCGACGTTGCCCGGCTCGCCCGGGAGGGGGCTGGTCTCGTAGTGCCCGGCGCCCGCGCGCAGCGCGGCGGGAGTGGTGCCCTCCACGACGAGGATCTCGACGTCGAGCTTGGGGATGCGCAGCGTGGTGAGGCCGTCGCCGACCGGGATGCGGCGCTCGGCGTAGGCCGCGCGCACCTCCGGGTCGTCGAACGCCTGCTGCAGACGACCCTGCTGGTACTGGCTGTAGAGGTCGGTGCCGACCGGGTAGGCGAACATCACCACGCCGGCCAGGAAGAGCACGACCGACAGCACCGACACCGCCCGGCGGCCGCCCGGGCGGCGCAGCGCGTCACCCGCGAGTGCACCCAGCGGGCGCGACCGCTCGGGGACGGGCGGGGCGACGAACGACGGCTGCATGCCGGGGACTCCAGGGATCGGTCGTGCGGGGAACGGTCGGCCGTCGGGCTGCCGAACCGGACACCGGGTGCAACGACGACCGCTGGGCGAGGTTACGCCCGGCAGCGGCCCCGGCAGGGTGATGCTGAGGCCGCTTGTAGGACGTCCCGGACGAAGCGGGCGTTCCCGCCTCGGCGCGCTAGACCGCGGCCGGCTGCGGTGCGCTGTCGACCGGCGCGCTCTCCTTGGTGGCGAGCAGGCAGACGCCGACCACGACGCCCCACAGCGGCAGCAGCATGAAGCCGACCCAGGCGCTGAAGATGCTGCCGAGCGCAGCCAGCCCGAGCAGGGCGGAGAGCACGAGGGTCCACTGCGGGACGACCCGGGCCCGCCGGTTGCTCAGGCTGAAGGCGACGGCCATCGCGGCCGCCGCCATGACGGCGGCCGTGGCCGTGTAGTAGCCGATCGACTCGACGAGCAGAGCGGAGCCGCCGTCCGGCTCGTACCCGCCCTCGGCGGCGGCGAGGCCCGCACCGTTCAGCAGCGCGGCTGCGGCGCCGAAGCCGGCCGCCGAGGCGACGCCGCCGGCGAGCACCACCACCGGCAACGGACCGTCGTCGACCCGCCGCAGCAGCCAGTGCAGGCCGCTCGCCATCAGCAGGAACAGGACGGTGGCGTAGGTGAGGAGGATCGAGCCGCGGGACGCCGCGTCGGAGTTGCTGTCGTCGGCCCAGAAGGCCTCGTAGAGCTCTGCCGCATCGGAGCCGTCGCGATCCGGGGTCGTGCCGCTGCTGACGATCCCGACGAACAGGATCACGCCGAAGAGCACGGCGGCCAGTCCGATCCACTGCCTGCGTGACATGGGTGTCTCCCTCGCTCGGATGCCGCACAAGGTGAGGGCGATGTCGCGTTGCGTCAACGAGGCGCGCGGGAAGCCGGCCCGGCACGGGCGCGCGAGGTCGCGGTGCCCAGCCGCCCCAGCGGCCCGGGCGGCCGGATCTCGACCCACACCTCGGCGACATCGCCGTCGAGCCGGCAGCGGAGCAGGCGGCCAGCGTCGACAGCCGTGGTGCGACCGGCCCAGCCACAGGCGACGGCCGGTCCGTCGAGGGCGTGCTGGGCGGCGGCCAGAGCGGCGAGGTCGGCGACGGCGGCGGCTCGCTGACGGGCCACCCCGACGGCGGTCAGGGCTGCGGCCGTGGCGGCGACGAGGGCGAGCAGCGCGGCCAGGCCGAGGACGAGGACGGCGCCCGCGCCGCAGTCGTCCCGGGTCACGTCAGCCCCGGTTCGACGGCGGCGGTCGCGCGGCCGCTGACCGTGACGGCCGGCAGCACGCGGAGCACAGCGCCGAAGGGCCGGACCTGCGCGGTCACCCGGACCTCCACGGTGTCCTCCCCCGGCTCCGCGACGACGACCGCGCCGGGCGGCGCGAGCCGCTGCGCAGTCGCGCGCACGACCTCCGAGGACTCGCCTCGGGCAGCGTCCCGGGCCCCGGCCCGGGCGGCGTCGACGCACCGCAGCTGCGCGGACAGGCAGGCGAGCACCCAGACGGCGGCTGCCAGGACGACGAGCAGGACCGGGAGCAGCACGGCCGTCTCGGCGGTGACGCTGCCGCGGTCGGCTCTGCATGGACGGACAGGCACGGGTCTCCTCCCGGCCGGGCCCGGGCCGGCGCGCGTCGCGCGCACCGGCCCGGGCGAGGGGGCGGGGTCAGAAGACGAGCGAGAACGCCTTGCCGATGACGTCGGCGACCAGCCCGAGGATCTCGGGGCTGGTGATCACCTTGTAGAGGATGCCGCCGAAGCCGCAGGCCGCGACGGTGGCCACGGCGTACTCCGCCGTGGCCATGCCGGCGTCGGACGGCAGCTCCTGCAGACGGGCGGGGGACGTGGGACGAGCGCGCATGAGGGACCTCCTGGACTGCGCCGGCGAGACGGCGCGGGACGCCGAGCGGTCGCCCGGCCCGGACGACGCTCGTCGCGCGCGGCCGCTCGCGGCTGGCCGTGCCGGCGATCTGTGGACCGGTGCCGGCCTGTGGGCAGCCGCCGCGTCCCGCCTGTCCGGGCGTCAGAAGGACGCGAGCAGCGGCGCGGCCAGGCCGACGACGACGGGGACCACTCCGAGCAGCACGAACGCCGGCAGGAAGCACAGGCCCAGCGGCGCGACGGCGAGGACGCCCACCCGGCGCGCTTCCTCCTCGCCACGGGCGGCGGCGGCGGCCCGCGCGTCGGCGGCCAGCCGCGTGACGGCCCGCGCGACCGGGGCGCCTCCCTCGGCGGCGCGGGCGAG
>SCTD01000665.1 GCA_004299215.1 Frankiales bacterium
TCCTTGTAGTCGATGTAGGTCACCTTGTCCTTGCAGAACTGGCAGACCTTCTTCTTGAGCTTGCGGGGCGGTGGCTTGGCCATCGTCGTGTGTCTCCTGGGAAGTGTGTGGGGGTCTTAGAAGGGGGGCTCGTCGGACCAGCCGCCCGAGCTGGCCGGGCTGCTCGCGGGCGCGCTGGCCCACGGGTCGTCGCCGCCGCTCGGCTGCCCGCCGCCGTAGGAACCGCCGCCGCCGCCGAATCCGCCGCCGCCGTTGCCGCCGCCACTGCGAGAGGCCTTGGTGACCTTCGCGGTGGCCCAGCGCAGGGACGGGCCGATCTCGTCGACGTCCAGCTCGTACACCGTGCGCTTCTCGCCTTCCTTCGTCTCGTACGAGCGCTGCTTCAGCCGGCCCTGGACGATCACGGAGGTGCCCTTGTGCAGGGACTCCGCGACGTTCTCGGCCGCCTGGCGCCAGACGGAGCAGCGCAGGAAGAGCGCCTCGCCGTCCTTCCACTCGTTGGAGTTCTTGTCGAAGGTGCGGGGCGTCGACGCGACGGTGAAGTTCGCGACGGCAGCCCCGGACGGGGTGAAGCGCAGCTCGGGGTCGGCGGTGAGGTTGCCGACCACGGTGATGACGGTGTCGCCTGCCACGGGGTTCTCCTTTGCCCTTCCCGCGGATGCGGGAGATGAGTGTGGGTGCGTGCGCGTCAGGTGCGCACAGGTGGTGCGGGGAAGGGGCGGTGCGGGACGAGCTTGTGGATGACTGCGGGACGAGCGGAGGGCTAGGCCTCGGCGGGAGCCGGGGCGTCCTCAGCGGGGGCCTCGGCCGCGGGGGCCTCAGCGGCAGGAGCCTCCGGGGCAGCAGCCGGGGCCGGCGGCGGCGTCGCCGCTGCCGGGGCACCGGGCTTGACCGGGGCGGCCTTGCTCGCGCGCAGCTCGGGCCGCATGACCTTCGTGCGCAGGATGGACTCGTTGAGGTTGAGCTGGCGGTCCAGCTCCTTCATCGTCGCCGGCTCGGCCTGCAGGTCGATGACGGCGTAGATGCCCTCGGCCTTCTTGTCGATCTCGAACGACAGCCGGCGGCGGCCCCAGACGTCGACCTTGTCGACGCTCCCGCCGCCCTGGCGGACGACGTTGAGGAACGTGTCGAGGGAGGGAGCGATGGTCCGCTCCTCCAGGTCGGGGTCGAGGATGACCATGAGCTCGTAGTGACGCAAGTTGACCCACCTCCTCCTGTGGACTCAGCGGCCACGGACGATCCGTGGCAGGAGGGTGTTCGCGTCAGCAAACGTGGAGACGCTACCAGCGCGACGGCCCGACCTCGGATCCCGCGAGGACCGTACGACCAGGCTCGGACAGGACCGGTCAGTCGACGGTGGCGACGGGGGCCGGGGGCTGCATCGCCCCGCGGGCGCGGCGGCGCGCGGCCGGCTCGGCGAGCAGCAGGCGGACCAGCAGCGAGGCGACGCCGGCGGCCAGGACCGCGGCCAGCACGGCGGGCAGTCCGTAGCCGCGCGCGGTGGGCGGGCTGCCCAGCCGACCGGGGACCGCGGCGGCAGTCGTCGCGACCGGGTCCGGCTCGCCGGCGGCCTGCGGGGCCGGTCCGGCCGACTCGCCCGGCAGCTCGGGCAGCGCGATGGCCGGCGGCGGTGCGACCCCGCCGGGCGCCGGTGACGGCTCGCCGAGGGTGCCGAAGCCACCGGTGACCGGCGGGCTCGCGGTGCCGCCGCCGACGGGGGACGGCGAGGGGCTGGCCGGCTTCGGCGCGGGGCTGGGCTTCGGGGAGGTGCCCGCCTTGGACGGGGACGGCTTCGGGGACGGGGCCGGCAGCACGACGGACCCTTCGTACGCCTCGCCCTCGGCCACCCGGTAGGTGTAGGTGCCGGCGGCCTCGATCGGGTCGGGGTGGGTGTAGCTGCGGCCGGGGAGCAGGCCGACCGGTCCGCTGTCGAGGTCCCAGTTGTCGCTGGTGGCGACGGCGCGGTAGCCGAAGGAGGCGTCCTCGTTGACGAAGGTGATGGTGTCGCCCTTGGCGACGGTGAGCACCTTCGGGGTGACGCCCTCGGCGGTGATAATGACGACCTTCTCGGCCGCGGCCGCGGGCGCCGCGAGCAGCACCGACCCGACCAGCGCGGCGAGCAGCGCCGGCAGCACGGAGCGGAGTCGGGGCGTCACGCCTCCTAGTTTCGCACCTGCCGTCCGATCTCCTGCCCGGTCGTGCGTCACACCTACGCTCGGGGCATGCGGATCGGTGCGCACGTGGACCAGTCGGACCCGGTCGCGGAGGGGCTCGCGCGCGACGCGGACCTCGTGCAGTTCTTCTGCGGCGACCCGCAGAGCTGGAAGAAGGCCGTCGCCCCGGAGATCGGCGACGCGAGCGGGCTCGACCTCTACGTGCACGCGCCGTACATCGTCAACGTCGCCTCGCCGAACAACAAGATCCGCATCCCGTCGCGCAAGATCCTGCTCGACCACGCGACGACCGCAGCAGGCCTCGGCGCGAAGGGCCTGATCGTGCACGGCGGTCACGTCACCAAGGGGGACGACCCCGCGGTCGGCGTCGAGAACTGGGTGAAGACCTTCGAGCGGATGGAGAACCCGCTGCCGATCCTGGTGGAGAACACCGCAGGGGGCGAGCACGCGATGGCGCGCCGCTTCGACGCCCTGGCCCGGCTGTGGGACGGCATCGGGGGCTTCGACCACGTCGGCTTCTGCCTCGACACCTGCCACGCGCACGCCGGTGGGGAGGACCTGCTCGACGTGGTCGAGCGCGCGAAGGCGATCACCGGCCGGATCGACCTGGTGCACTGCAACGACTCCCGCGACGCCTTCGACAGCGGCGCCGACCGGCACGCCAACCTCGGCGAGGGGCAGATCGACCGGGAGCTGCTGCTCGCGGTGGTCGCCGCCGCCGGGGCGCCGGTCGTGGTCGAGACGCCGGGTGGTCGGGACGGGCAGTCCGCCGACATCGCCTTCCTGCGGGAGAACCTGCCGGGCTGAGCTCCCCCACAAGATCGTGGTGGTCGTACGACCGATCAGACCGGCGCGATCGGTCGTACGCGTCCCATGATCTTGTGGTCCCGCTGCCCACAGCCGGTCTCGCGTCCACAGTGCGTCGGTCACCGCCGCGGCGCCCGGCGCCGGGGTGTCCGCTGCCGGGCATGCGCCTGACCACCCTCACCCGCACCGATCGCCTCCCGCTGCTGGTCACCCGCGCCACGCTGACCGCCGCCGGCATCGACCTCGACGTCGCGCTGCGCGCCGCCCGCAGCGGGCACTGGCGGGAGGTCCTGCCCGGCGCCTGGCTGCGCCGTGACGTCGAGGTGACACGCGACCACCGGCAGCAGGCCGCCCTCCAGGTGCTCGGCCCGCGATCCCTCCTCACCGGTCCCGACGCCTGCCGCGAGCTCGACCTGCGCGACGTCCCCGCGGACGACCGCGTCTTCGTCCTCGTGCCGCACGCCGTGCAACGGGACCTCGGCCCCACGGTCCGGCTCGTGCGGAGCACGGCCCGTCCCACGCCGTGCGAGATGCGCGGCCGGCGCTGGGTCGACCCGACGCGCGCCGTCTACGACGCGAGCTTCGGACGCACCCTGCAGGACGTGCGGGCGCTCGTGACCGCGGCGGTGAGCGACGCCTGGACCTCGGCGGAGGACCTGCGCGCGTTGCTGGACAAGGGACCTCGTCGCGGTTCTGCGGAGCTGCGCCGGGCGGTCGGCGACGTCGAGGCGGGTGCCCGATCAGCCCCCGAGGCGGAGGCCGCGGACGTTCTGGGAGCGGCCGTGCGGGCGGGCCTGCTGCCGCGCTTCCTGCTCAACCCGGATGTCTTCCTGGACGGGAGTTCCTGCTCAGCCCGGACGTCTGGCTGATCGGCACCGGCGTCGGTGGCGAGCTGGACAGCCGCCGCTTCCACGGCAGTCAGACGTCGCTGGACGAGACGCTGGCCAGACACGCTCGAGCGGACCGGCGCGGCGTGGTGCTCGTGCACCGGAGTCCGACGAGGTTCCGGCAGGACCCGCAGGGCTTCGTCGCCGAGCTGGCAGGGCGGATCGCCGACGTGCCGGAGCCACCCGGGCTCGTCGTCGTCCCGCGCGGCCCGGTGCTCCCGCTGCCGCGACGTCGCTAGAGCGGCACCAGCGGCAGGCCGACCTGGACGTCGCCGTCGCGGGTGGCGACCGGGTGCCAGCGGTCGTCGGCCCGGACGTGCCAGGTGTAGTCGCCGGGACCGGCCGGGATCGCACCGGCGAGGTCCTGCCGCAGGCCGTTCCACTCGAGGTGCGGGCTGCGGTCCTCGCCGGTCGCGCGGGCGACGATCGCGCCGTCCGCGTCGTGCACCTCGACCGCCCAGGTGGCAGGGCGCGACAGCGACGCCCGCACGACCATCGGCGTCGGGGCATGCACCGGAGCGCCGGTGACGGTGACGTCGGTGATCCGGACCGCCGGGCCGAGCAGCGCCTTCGCCCCGGCGCGGATGTCACCGAGCCGGTCGTAGAGCGCGCCTGGACACGCGGTCTTCCCGGTGTCCCGATGCCCGTGCACCCGGCCGAGGCTCACCTTCGTGCCGCTGCGGTAGCGCGGGGATCCCTTGCTGGTCAGGGTGACCGTCGCGGTCGGGTCGAAGCGCCAGGTCGCACCGGCGTACGCCGCGACGCGCGCCATCGCCCGCACCGTCTCAGGAGTCGGCGCCGCCTTCGTCATGTCACCGAGCAGGCTCACCCCGAGGGTGCCGGTGTTGAAGCCGGCGGCGTGCGCGCCGATCACCGCCCGGCCGATGCCGCCCGCCCGGCCCTCCCAGATGCCGCCGTACCTGTCGACCACCAGGTTGTAGCCGAGGTCGGACCAGCCGCGCGCCTGCACGTGATAGGCGTAGTCCGCGCGGATCTTGCGCGGGACGTCCTGCGGCGAGTAGTCGTTGCCGCCCGCGGTGTGGTGGACGACGACGGCCTGCACGCTGCCGGCGTACGTGACCTTGCCGGACCGGAGCGACTCGTCGGCACCCCAGTCCTTGCGGGTGCGCACGCCGCCGAGCAGCGCCGAGCCCTCGGCCGCGTCGGCCTGAGCGAGCCCGAAGCCGCGCGTCGTGCGCCGCTCGCCGTCCCCGACGGTGACCAGGCGCAGGCCGGTCGCGGCGCCTGTCACGCGCACGTCGACCAGCCTCGCACCGGTCGGCCGCCAGACCGGCTCGGTGCCGGCCCGGGCGCGCTCGCGCTCCTCCGCCACCGGCACGTCGCTGTCGTCCTCCGGCTCCTCGAAGGCGGTCCACCCGCGCGGGGTGAGGAAGCGGACCCGGACCGTGGGCGAGCCGCTCGACCAGGTCACCCCGACGAGCTCGTCGCGGTCGGTCAGCGCAGCGGTCGTGGCGCCGAGGCTGAGCGCCGTGCTCCGGATCGCCGGCGCGACGACGGCGCTGGTCGTGGTGGTGGCGAGCGATGGCAGCGCAGGGCCGAGCAGGGCGGCGGTCAGCAGCACGACCGCGCGGCGGGACAAGCGCACGGCTGGCCCAACGACGGGGTCCGGCGGGAGTGACGGCCGCCACACCGTCGGCCTGCCCAGGAAGATCATGGGACGCGTACGACCGATCGCGTCGGTCCGATCGGTCGTACGACCACCATGATCTTGCGGGCGGCGCGCGGGACGATCAGAAGAACGGCTGGCCCGCCGCGAACAGCGCCCCGAGCAGCACCATCGAGCCGGCGCTGACGGCGAGCACCGCGTCGTGCGCCCGGAAGCGCGCGCCGAGCGCGGCCAGCGCCCACACGACCGGGAAGACGACCAGGTAGATCCGCGGCAGCGAGAGCAGCGGCCGGCCCGGCCACATCAGGAACAGCGGCATGAGCACCGACGCCCACACCCAGACCCAGTAGGTCGCGCGCAGCCGCACGACGCACCACACCGCGCAGGCCAGCACCAGCAGGACGAGCAGCGCGTCCACGAGGAAGTAGCCGCCGGGGTTCGCCCCCGGGAACTGCACCGCGAGCCGCGCGCCCTCCCAGAGGGTCTCCCACGGCAGCGCGCTCTCCTTCTGCCACCCGCTGCGCTGCAGGTCGATCGGCCGCCGCCAGTCCGAGGCGTGCAGCTGCCAGTAGCCCAGGTAGCCGAGCAGCCCCGCCACCGGAGCGGCCGCGGCACCCACCCCCGCGAGCAGCTCGCGCCTGGACCGCGACACCCGCCACTGCAGGCCCGCCTCCACGAGCAGCGGCAGCGCCAGCAGGAAGCCCGGGCTCCGGGTCAGCGCCGCGAGGCAGCCGAGCAGCGCGGCGAGCGCCCAGCGCCGGGTCCGGGCCGCGTAGAGGCAGCCGAGGGCGAGGGCGAGGAAGAGCGACTCGGTGTACGGCGCGAGCAGGAAGAACCCGGTCGGGAAGACGCAGAGCAGCACCACGGCCCGGCGGGCCACGGCCTCGGACCACTCGAGCGCGGTGAGCCGGTGCAGCAGCACCAGCGCCGCGACCAGCGCGACGTTGGACACGACGTACGCCGCGAGCAGCCAGCGGCCGCCGGTCAGCTCGCCGACCGCGCGGACGAGCAGCGGGTA
>SCTD01000666.1 GCA_004299215.1 Frankiales bacterium
CCGCAGCCAGCTGAGCGCTGCGGCCAACGAGGGAGTCGTCGCGGTGACGCCGTCCCGGGTGCTCGACTCGCGGACCGGCCTCGGCACGGTGTCGCGGCTCAAGGCCGGACCGGTCACCCTGCGACTGCCGGACTCGGTGCCGACCGGCGCCCGGGCCGTGATGCTCAACGTCACCGGGACGTCGGCCACCAAGGCCGGTCACGTCACCGCCTACCCGGGTGGCACGACCAAGCCGGCGACGTCGAACGTCAACGTCGTGCCGGGACGCACCCAGGCCAACCTGGTGCTCGTCGGGATCGGCGCCAACCGCACCGTCACCCTGGACGTGCACGGCGGTCCGATGCACCTGGTCGCCGACCTCGTCGGCTACCAGCTCGGCGAGCGTCCGGCGGCCGCTCCCCAGCGGGTGCTCGACAGCCGCGCCGGTCTGGGTGCCTCGCCCGGGGCCAAGCTGGGGCCGGTGCGCCTCCGCCTGCCCGACGCGGTCCCGGCGAACGCCTCGGTGGTCTGGCTGAACGTCACCGTCACGGGCGCCTCGGCCCCCGGGCACGTCACGGCGTACGCCGCCGGCGCGCCCAAGCCGGGTACGTCCAACGTCAACGTGAAGGCCGGTCAGACGCAGGCGAACCTGGTCGCCGTCCCGGTCGGCGCGGACCGGTCGGTGGTGCTGGACGTGCACGGCGGCACGATGCACGTCATCGCCGACCTGGTCGGCTGGCAGCCGCCGCTGTAGGCCGCAGAAGGTCCGTGGTCAACGCCGTCCTCGCGCACGTTCCAGGCCCTGGAGAAGTGCGCACGGGCGGCGTTGATCACCGCAGGGGGCGCGCAGCCGGCTAGAGGATGCCGCCGAAGGAGAAGCCGCTGCCGTACGCCAGGCAGGCCGCCAGCGCGACCGCGCAGGCGACCGTCCCGGCCACCACCTCGAACCGCTCGCCGCGGGTCCTGCTGATGAGCATCGCCCAGCCACCGGCGAGCACGCCGACCAGCGCGACCACGGCGCCGGGGTCGTAGGCGCCGGCGAAGGCGAGCACGACCGCGATCAGCGCGAGGCCGGCGGTGGCGAGCGCCCACACCTGGTCGGGGGAGCGGGTCTGCGGACCGTGCAGGCGCGGCGGGTGGATGACGTGCGGCATGGTGCCTCCCAGGCTCGGACGAACGGCGCGGGAGCACGGTGCCGCCTGCCGGGAGTGTGCGCGCGGCCCGGAGGCAGATCAAGGCACGGCGGACCCCGGGCCACTTCCGTCCCGCCTCCGGACGGAGGCAGGGCGGGCCGGCTGGACACGGCCGGCGGCCCGGGGTCGGGTGCCTGTTCGAGATTCGCCGTACGCCGCAGAAGGCGCGCGGTGGAGCTCGTAGAGCGGTCCTTGCTACGGCGTCCTAGCGGACAGCCACCTCACTCGTCCGAGAAGTACTCAAGTTTCGGACCACCTCCTCTCCGTGTGCTGTCGAGCGTAAGACGCCAACGACCGGTTGTCACCGGGAAATCGCAGCGTGTCGCAGCCGTGGAGCAAGCCGGCGCAAGGCCGACGAAGCGGACGGCCCCCGAACCGTTCACCCGTACGGCTGTCATGCAGCCCCGTCCCCCGGACGATCAGTTGCGTGTCAGCACAGGCGACCAGGAGGAAACGTGAGCTCGACGGCACCGCTCGTCGCTTCACACCGCTCGGCCGAGACCCAGCCGTCAGCGGGGATGTCCTTGCTCAACAACGGGATTCCCCTGTCGCTGCTGCTCGACCTGGCGTTCGGCCCGCACTCCGAGGAGCTGCTGTTCCTCGAGCGTGCGGGCATCCCGGGGCAGCGTCCCCCGGTGGCCTAGACGGGTGAGCGAACGGCTGCTTCGAAGGCGGCCCGCAGCGCGGACGTGACCGGCCCGACCGGCAGGTCCCGCCCGTCCAGCCGCACCACGGGTGCGACCCCGCGGACGCTCGACAGCAGCAGCACCTCGCTGGCCGCGCGGAGCTCCTCGACCGTGCCGCGGCGCACCTCGACCGGGACCGTCGCCAACCCCAGCGCGACGTGCGCGGTCGTCCCCGGCAGCGTCCCGATCTCCTCTGCCGGCGGCGTCACCAGCACCCCGCCGGTGACCCAGGCGACGGTCGACGTCGGCGCCTCGAGCACCTGCCCGTCGTGGCTGACCCAGATCGCGTCCTGCGCCCCCAGCTCCTCGGCCGCGCGTAGCGAGGCCATGTTCACGGCGTACGACGTGCTCTTCACCCCGCCGAGCAGCCACGGCGAACTGGCCCTCAGGTCGGCGGGCACCCCCAGGTCGAGCGTCACCACCGTCACGCCCTCCTCCCGGCCGCGCACCGTCTCGACGGGGATCGGGCCGGCCAGCGCGAAGCCGACCGGGGCGCCCGCCGCAGACCCCTTGCTGCACGTGAGGCGCAGCATCCCGTCGGCATCGCCGTACGCCTCCGCTGCCGTCAGCGCGAGCCGCTCCCAGCCCGAGGGCAGCGGGATCGCCATCCGCTCCGCCGAGCGGGCCAGCCGCGCCAGGTGGAGGTCGAGGAAGGCCGGCCGCCCGCCGGCCAGCCGGAGCGTCTCGAAGACCGACTCGCCGCGGGCGACGCCGAGGTCGTCGGCGCGCAGGACGGGGGTGGTCGGGTCGACCAGCCGGGGCGGGTCCTCGAGCAGCGCGAGCACGGTTCCTGTCACCCGGCGGAGGCTAGTGTCCGGTCATGGGGCGCGGCGGCGCGGTCGACGACGACTGGCACGAGACGCTGCGGGCGCGCGGCTACCGGCTGACGCCGCAGCGCCAGCTCGTCCTCGAGGCCGTCGGCCGGCTGGGGCACGCCACCCCCGAGGACATCGCGTCGGCCGTACGCGAGACCGCGACCGGGGTCAACATCTCCACCGTCTACCGGACCCTGGAGCTGCTCGAGGAGCTCGGGCTCGTCCAGCACACCCACCTCGGCCACGGGGCACCGACCTACTCCGTCGCCAGCGAGGACGACCACGTCCACCTGGTCTGCCGCGACTGCGGTGCGATCGAGGAGGCGCCGCCGGAGGTGGTGGAGCCGGTCGTGGAGGAGCTGGCCGCCACGCGGGGGTTCCAGGTCGACGTCGGGCACTTCGCCGTCTTCGGGCGCTGCCGGGCGTGCGCGGAGACCGACTGACCGGACCGGCGTGGCGCCGCTCACGAATCGGAACAAGTCGGACACTCCGGGAAGGAACCTGCCCGCCGAAGGCGAACCCAGGGTCTGATCGGACGTACTGATGTAGTGAGCCCCCCTGCACGACAGGGGGCGACCTGCGCCCACCTACGGTGTCCCGTGCCCCCGCACGACCGCCGGACAGGAGACCCATGAAGATCGCTGCACGCCGCCGCCTCGCGGTGGGTGTCGTCGCCACGACATCGGCCCTGATGGCCGGTGTCCTCATCGCGCCCGCCTCGACTGCCGCCGCCAACGGCCTGACGATCAGCCCCAACGGTGTCGTCAACACCCAGACCCAGACATTGACCTTCGACGGCACCGACTCGAGGTTCGGTTTCGGCGGCAACGCGACCTTCACGCGGATCGGCACGAGTGCGACCTTCGAGGTCCCGATCGACCCCGATCCCGACCCGACCAGCCTCGACAGGGCCGACGCCGAGTTCAACTTCGCCGACGCCGGATCGGGTCTCGGGGGCGATGGACCTGCTGACGCCGGCACCTACTCGGTCCTCGTCGAGGGCGAGGGCGAGGGCAGCCCCGCCTCGGGCGGGTCGGACACGTGCGTCTCGTGCTTCACCGTCCTGAGCCCCGGGGCAGTGGCGGTGACCTCCGTAGCCCCGAACTCCCTGCGCCCGGGCCAGTCCGGCGACGTCTCGATCCTCGGCAACAACTTCGAGCGCGGCTCCAGGGTCGACGTGCTCTTCCCCGGCACCGACTTCGTCGACAGCACGGTCAACGCCAACAACGCCCCGAACGGCACGGACAGCACGCCGGACACCAGCGGCATCACGACGCGCACGGAGCTGAAGCGCCGCGTGATCATCGCCGCCGGCGCCACAGCGGGCGTCCGTGACATCCGGGTGACCAACCTCGACGGCAACACCGCCCGCTGCGACGGCTGCTTCTTCGTCTCGGGTGCCGACCTGACCTCGGTCAGCACCACGTCGGCCTTCAACGACCCCGGTCAGGCTCTCACGACGATCACGTTCAACGGCACGTCGATCGCCGCCAACCCCGTTCCGCGGCTGGAGTTCGTCGGCAACCCGGGCAGCGCCTCGCGCACCGACCTGACGGTGATCGGCCAGAACGTCCGCGACGTGACCGGTACCTCGGTCACCGCCGACTTCGACCTGGCGAACGCGGCTCCCGGCCCCAACGCCTACCAGCCCCAGGTTCGTGGGGACGGCGGCGTCGTCAACTCCTGCGGCTGCCGTTTCACGGTGATCCAGCGCGACAACCGCATGCCCACCCTCACCTCGCTGGACCGCTCCACCGATGCCGGTGTCCAGAAGAACCTGCGCCAGGGCGAGTCGGCGACCTTCTCGGCGACCGGCACCAACTTCTCCAAGGGCGCGACGCTCCTCTTCACCCCGCCGGAGGGCCTCACCGTCACCGGCGCCGA
>SCTD01000667.1 GCA_004299215.1 Frankiales bacterium
GACGACGCCGCGTCGCGCAGCCGCCCGTGGGCCTGCTCGGCGGCCTCGTCCGCGCCGCGCTCGGCGTCGGGGTCCTCCGGCCCGCGGCGGGACAGCACGCGCATCGCGTCGTGGAAGCGGTCGACGGTGCCGAGGTTGCTGGCGTCGTACCGGCGCAGCGCCATGGGCACCAGCACGGCGAGCCACGCACCCACGATGGCGAGGAGAATCAGACCGCTGCCCACGGCGGCGAACGGTAGTGATCAGGGCACGCTGGGTGGTGGCGGCGCGCCGGGGCGAGTCACACGAGTTCCACTGCGTCCCAGGTCGGGATCAGCCGCGTGCTGCCAGGAAGCGCCGCAGCACGCCCTCCGGCTGGTCCTCCCGCAGCAGGGCGTACGACAGGTGGTCACGCCAGTCGTCGTCGATGAACAGGTAGCGCGCGTGCCGTCCCTCCTCGCGGAAGCCGAGCTTCTCGACGACGCGGATCGACGCGGCGTTCTCCGGCCGGACGTTGGCCTCGACGCGGTGCAGGCCGACCGGCCCGAAGCAGTGGTCCAGCACCATCGCCAGGGCGGTGGGCACCACACCCCGTCCGGCCACCCGGCGGTCCACCCAGTAGCCGACGTAGGCGGAGTCGAAGGCGCCGCGCACGATGCCGTTCACGGTGACCTGGCCGGCCAGCCGACCGTCCGAGAAGACCGCCAGCGGGAGCATCCGGCCGGCCCGCGCCTCGCGGCGGTGGTTGCGCAGCATCGCGGTGTAGACCGCGGGGCTGTGCCGGTCGGGCCAGCTGGCCTTCGGCAGCGACGGCGGCCGTCCCTCCCAGCGCTTGAGCCACGCCTCGTTGCGGATCCGCACCTCCGACCACGTCGCGCTGTCACGGGCCCGCAGCGGCCTGAGCTCGAGGTCGTCGTGCGCCAGCTTGACCGGCCAGCCGGGCGCGCTCAGTGGTCGTCCCCGCGCAGCTGCGCCAGGGCGTGCTCGAGAACCTCCGCCAGCACGGCGATCCCGTCGCGCACGCCGCCCGTGGACCCGGGGAGGGTCACCACCAGCGTCGTGCCGATCGTGCCGGCCACACCGCGCGAGAGCACCGCGGTCGGCACGGCGGCGGCGTTGCGCGAGCGGAGCGCCTCCGCGATGCCGGGCACCTGCCGGTCCAGCAGCGGCGCGACCGCCTCCGGGGTGACGTCGCGCGGCGACAGCCCGGTGCCTCCGGTGGTGACGACCAGGTCGTACGACGACGCGGCCGCTCGCACCGCCTCCTGCACCGCCTGGATCTCGTCGGGGACCACCACGGGGTCGTCCACCCGGAGCCCGAGCTCGCGCAGCAGACCGGCCAGCAACGGGCCTGACGCATCCGGCCGCTCGCCGCGCGCCGAGCGGTCCGAGACGGTGAGAACCGCTGCGCGCCAGGTCATCTCGTCCAGTCGCCCGTCTTGCCACCGGTCTTGCTCTCGACCTGGATCGACCCGATCACGGCCCGTGGGTCGACCGCCTTGGTCATGTCGACGACCGTGAGGCAGGCGACCGAGACCGCGGTCAGCGCCTCCATCTC
>SCTD01000668.1 GCA_004299215.1 Frankiales bacterium
CGTGGTTGGTGCAGTGCACCGAGCAGCCGGAGATCGACGTCTTGAACTTGCGCGGCAGGTTGGAGAAGGCCGGGTCGCCGATGTAGCGCGCGCGCACCTGCTCGAGAACGCCTGACGCATCGAGGATCTCGTGACCGTCGACGCCCGCGAGCGGGCAGCCGACGATGACGCGCGGGCAGTCGCCGCAGGCCTCGGTGGTGTCCAGCCCGACCGCGTCGAGACGCTCCCAGATCGCCGGCACGTCCTCGATCCGGATCCAGTGCAGCTGCACGTTCTGCCGGTCGGTGACGTCGGCGACGTCCCGGCCGTAGTCGCGGGCCACCTCGCCGATGGTGCGCAGCTGCTCGTTGGTGAGCCGCCCGCCGTCGATCCGGATGCGCAGCATGAAGAAGGGCGCCTCCAGCTCCTCCGGCTCGAGCACCGCGGTCTTGCCGCCGGGGATGCCGTGGGCGCGCTGGGTGTAGAGCCCGTACCAGCGGAAGCGGCCGCGCAGGTCGCCGCCGTCGATCGAGTCGAAGCCGCCCTTGCTGTAGATGTCGAGGATCCGCTGCTTGACGGTCAGCGGGTTGCTGTCCTTCTTGGACTGCTCGTTGGCGTTGAGCGGCTCGCGGTAGCCGAGCGCCCACTGGCCCTGACCGCGCTTGGCGGGCATAGGGGACTCCTGGGGTCGTACGGGGGGATGTGCAGGACCGGGGCTAGGCGGCGCGACAGGCGGCGCTGCTGGTGCGCTGCAGGTCGACGTGCCGTCGCGACGTCAGCAGCGGCAGTCCAGCGGGGAACCCCATGCATCCAGGGTCGCACAGCCTCAGGTGGGGGGCGGAGGCCAGACGGAGATCCACGAGCGCGGGTCCTCGGACAGGGAGGTGATCTGCGGCGGGAGCCGGCCGTCGACGACCTGCTCGAGCGAGGTGCGCTCGAGCACCTGGCGCAGGGCTGCGCGCACGGCGACCCACACGTCGCGCAGGTGCTCCGCCGCCCCCGGGTAGACCATCTCCTCGGGCCGGCCGCCGTGCACGAGGGCGAGCGGTCCGTCCACGACGCGGATGACGTCGGCGACCGTGATGGCGTACGACGGTCGCGCCAGCAGGTGGCCCCCGTCGGGGCCGCGGCGGCTCTCGACGATGCCCGCGCGGCGCAGGTCGCCGAGGATCTGGTCCAGGAAGGTCCGAGGGATCGCCTGCGCCTCGGCGATCGTCGCCGCCTTGACGACCGCGCCGGGCTCGGCGGCCGCCAGCACGCACAGCGCCCGCAGCGCGTAGTCGGCCCGCGCGGAGATCTGCACGAGTGCACCTCACCACACGACGACGGCAATGTTGACTGATCCGGTCCACAACTGCAGGATGGGTGCATGACCCCCGTCCTGCAGGCGCGCTCGAGCGCCACGCGCAGCGGCTGGGTCCGGACGCCGTGGGTGGGCTGGTGCGTCGACTCGTGCCGGCCCGGGACGCGATGTCTGGGAGAGCTCGTCCCGCTCTCCTAGTCCGTCGTCCCCTGAAAGGCCCTTCGTCCCGTGCCGCTCGTCCGTACGTCCCTGCTCGCCCTCGCTGCGCTCGCGCTGTCCGCGTGCGCCGTCACCGACACCACCACCGCCGCCGTCCCGGTCACCCGGAGCGCGGACGCCCGTCCCGCCGCGGAGCTCCGGCTCGGCTACTTCGCCAACGTCACGCACGCGAGCGCCGTCTACGGCGTGGGCGCGGGCGTGCTTGCCGACGCGCTCGGCGGCACCACCCTGAAGACGCAGGTGTTCAACGCCGGACCGGCCGCGGTCGAGGCGCTGTTCGCCGGCAGCATCGACGCCGCCTACCTCGGGCCGAACCCCGCGGTGAACGGCTTCGTCAAGAGCCGCGGTGAGGCGCTGCGCATCGTCGCCGGTGCGACCTCCGGGGGTGCCTCCCTGGTCGTCCGCGAGGGCATCACCGCACCGGCCCAGCTGCGCGGACAGAAGCTGGCCAGCCCGCAGACGGGCGGAACCCAGGACATCGCCCTGCGCTCCTGGCTGGCCGACCAGGGCTTCCGCGTGGACGCCGACGGCGGCGGTGACGTGGTCATCCGCGCACAGGAGAACAGCGCGACGCTCAGCGAGTTCCAGGCCGGGCGGATCGCCGGAGCCTGGGTGCCGGAGCCCTGGGCGTCGCGGCTGGTCCTGGAGGGCGGTGGTCGCGTCCTCGTCGACGAGCAGGACCTCTGGCCGGACGGCAGGTTCGTGACCACGCACCTGGTCGTGCGCACGGAGTTCC
>SCTD01000669.1 GCA_004299215.1 Frankiales bacterium
GTTCGCCGGCTGAACCGGCCGCCCCCGTCCAGCGCTGATCCTCATTGCCGTTTCCCCAGCACCCTGATGCTGGGAAACGGGAGTGATGCCGTCCAACCCTGACAATGGCGGATGCGCCGCACCGTCTCCTGCACCCTCTCCGCCGAGCTGCTCGCTCCTGCCGACATCGAGCTGCAGGTCGCCGTCGCGGCTCCCCTGTCGGACCGCCTGACGGTCACCGTGGACTGTCGGGCGGTCGAGCCGGTCGAGCTCGCGACCGAGGCCGGCGGGCGGCTGCACCTGCTGGAAGCGGTGACCGGGCGGCTGGAGGTGTCGTACGGCTGCACGGTCGTCGGCTCCCTCCCACCCGTCGAGGCGCTGCCCACGGACCGGTCGGTCTACCTGCGTCCGAGCCGCTACGCCGAGTCCGATCGCCTCGCGGCCCTCGCGACCGCGGAGCTCGGCGGGCTGGACGACCCGGCGGAGCTGCTCCGCGCGGCGGCCGCGTGGGTCGGCAGCCGGCTGAGCTACGTCGCGGGCTCCAGCCGCGGCACCGACGGCGCGGTCGACACGCTGCTGGCCGGTGCGGGCGTGTGCCGCGACTACGCGCACCTCGTGGTCGCGCTGCTGCGTGCGCGTGACGTGCCGGCGCGGCTGGTCTCCGTCTACGCGCCCGGGCTGCAGCCCATGGACTTCCACGCCGTGGCAGAGGCTCTCGTCGACGGCCGCTGGTGCGTCGTGGACGCGACGCTGCTCGCGCCACGGTCGACGCTGGTGCGGATCGCGACCGGTCGGGACGCTGCGGACACGGCGTTCCTGTCGTCGTCCGGTGGCGAGCTGCAGCTGGACGCGATGTCGGTCTCGGCGGTCGTCGACGGCGCCCTGCCGGCGGACGACCTCGACGAGCTGGTGTCGCTCAGCTGAGCGAGGAGCGGACCAGCGCGCGGATCTCGTCGTCCGGGATCTGGTGTCCCACAGGCAGCTTCAGCGTGCCCTTGCCGTTGTACAGCTCCGGGTGCCGCTCGACGAAGCCGTCGTCGTCCTGCCAGCCGTAGAGCGACAGCCCGTGCTTCCAGGCGGCGACGTGCAGGCGGTGCGTGCCGACGACGTAGGTCGGCATCTTGTACGACTGGACCATCTCGGCATCGGGATGCTCGCTCGTGATGAGGCCGTGGACGTGCTCGAACAGTGCCCGGGTCTCGTCGGGGATCGCCGCCACGTACGCGCGTACGTCGTCGTGCACGGGTGCATCATGTCGTCATGTCGAAGCCGGTGCTGTACGGGATCCTCGGTGGGCTCGCGTGGTTCGTGCTCGGGCTGCTGATCGGGCACTACGTCTGGACCTGATCGGTCAGTGCAGCCCGGCGGGTCCGGTGCCGGGGTCGTCGTCGAGCGCGTCCAGCAGCTGGTCGCTGCCCAGGCCCAGCCACATGGCGTAGCCGGCGACGAGAAGGAACGGGATCGCCAGGAACGCGATCGGTGTCCAGGCGACACCGGCGGCCGCGGCGGCTGCGGCGAGGACGACGCAGACCGCGATCGCCAGCGGACGAGGCTTTCTCATGGCGTCGATCGTGCCCTCGATGTCAACGGCGATGCCGGGATCTGTCGATAACTCGGCATTCTGTGGATGGCCCGATTCTGTCGTAGGTCGTGGATAGGTTCGACCGCATGTTCGAAGAGCGCGGTGACTCGTGGGAGGCCCTGGCGGCTGAGCCTGTGGCTCCGCCGCGCCCTCGTCAGCCCGAGTCGTACGCCGATGACTTCTGCGCGAGCGTGTCCGAGCCGGGGTGGGGCGCCACGGTCGGCGACAAGGCGGTGCCGGTGTCCCCCGAGATCGCCGCGCTCGAGGCGGCCATCGCGGCGGTGGCGGCGGTCGACCCAGCCGGTCTGGATCCTGCGCAGGCGCTGGCCGACGCAGCCGGTGTGCTCGCGTCGATGCAGTCCCTGAAGGTCGCGGCGATGACCCGCGTCGCCGACGTCGAGAAGCGCAAGCTGCACCGTCTCGACGGTGTGCCGACCGTGAACCGCTGGCTGCGGCAGGGCGAGTCGGGGCTGACCGCTGCCGACGTCACGCTCGCCCGACGGCTTCCCACCCTGCCGACCGTCGCCGAGGCGGTCGCGGCGCGCAGGCTCTACCCGGCAGCGGCGCAGCGGATCGCCGCGGCGCTGGTCAAGCTGCGCCGCTGGGTCGACCGGCCGGACGGGCTCATCGACGGCCAGCCCGCGGTGCAGGTGCTCGAGGCAGTCATCTGCGACGGCGTGCGCAACCAGGTGTGCCAGGCGCTCGGAGGGCTGGCCGATGACGACCCCCGGCTGGCCGCGCTGGTGGCTGACCTGTCCGAGATCGAGTCCCGCCCGGTGTCGGAGATCGCCCGGCTGGAGGCGGCTTTCGTGCTGCTGGCGCAGCAGATCGAGCCGGGCCTGCTGCGCGACGCGCTGGGGATGCTCGTCGATGCGCTGCTGCCCAGCGAGCTGGAGCGGCGCACCAGGGATGCCCACGACGACCGCGGCTTCGGCTTCACGTCCGACTTCGACGGCGGCGGGTGGCACATCACCGACGGCGACCTCGACTGCGAGCTCGGCGAGCTGCTGCACGAGGTCCTCAAGGCGATGATGGCCACCGACCCCGAGAACCCCGCCGACACCGAGGCCTACCGAGCGGCCCGCGCCGACGGCTGGACCGACGCTGACGGCGACGAAGCGCTCGCCGGTCAGGACGCCCCGGCCCCGCGGTCGCGCCGGCAGCGCCAGCACGACGCGCTCAAGCGGGCGCTGCGGCTGCTGCTCGACAGCGGGATGCTCGGGCTGCGCGACAAGGTCGCCCCGCACATCAGCGTCCTGGTCGACGGAGACGGGCTGCACGACGCGCCCGGTGCGGCACCGGCCGTTGGCGGGTCCGGCGCACGGCTGCCGCGCTGGCTGGTTCGCAAGACCTGGTGCGACAGCGCGGTCAGCCGCTTCGTGATGAGCCTCGGGCGCCGGGTGATCGAGACCAGCCACACCGAGCGGACCCTGAAGCCGCACGAACGCAAGGCGAAACGGATTGAGACCGGCGGGAGGTGCCAGTGCGCCGGTTGCAGGTCCGGACCCGGATCAGTGTTGATCCCACACCATCCGGAGGCCTGGGCGAAGACCGGCACGACATCCTTCTGGGACACGGTCCTGCTCTGCGAGGCCGACCACACGAGGCTGCACCTGGGCGAGACGATCAGGCTGCGCGACGGCCGGCTGCTCAATCAGCACGGCTGGGTGACCGGATGAGGCGGGGACGAAGGCGCGCAGCCGCCTGCCCGCCTCCGCTGCCAGCGGCACGCGGCATGACGACCACGTCGGACAGTCACCGCGCATGGTGGGTCAAGACCCAGAAACCCAGCCCGGCGCCGGCCGGCGATCACCCCAGCAGCAGGCCGCGCAGCCGTCCGGCCAGCACGTCCCAGCGCCACTCCCGCTCGACCCAGTCTCGCCCGGCGGCACCCATCGCTGCCGCACGGTCGGGATCGGCCAGCAGCGCACCGACCTCCGCGGCGACCGCCGTCACCGACGTGCCGTCGACCACGACCCCCGTCGAGCCGTCGAGCACCGCGTCCGGCGACCCGCCGCTGCGCCCGGCGACGACGGGCAACCCCGTCGCCGACGCCTCGAGGAAGACGATGCCCAGCCCCTCGACCTCGAGCCCGGCCCGGCGAGTGCGGCACGGCATCGCGAAGACGTCACCCGCGTCGTAGTGCGCGGGCAGCTCCTCCCACGGCACCGAGCCGGTCAGCACGACGTCGTCGGCCACGCCGTGCTCGGCGGCCAGCCGGTGCAGCCGCGCCGCGTCCGGACCGCCGCCGACCAGCAGCAGCGCCGCGCCCGGCACCGCTGCCCGCACGGCCGGCAGCGCCTGGATCAGCACGTCCTGGCCCTTGCGCGGCACCAGCCGCGAGACGCAGACGACGACCGGCCGGTCGGACAGCCCGTGCCGGGCGCGTACCTCCGCTCCCCCGCAGCCGGGCTGGAAGAGCGACGTGTCGACGCCACTCGGCAGCCGCTCCAGCTTCGGCACCGGGACGGCCGCTGCGAGTCGCGAACGCGTGTAGTCGCCGAGGTAGGTGACGACGTCCACCCCACGCCCGATCCGCGAGAGCACCTGGCGTGCACCGGGGAGCATCGCCCAGCCGACCTCGTGCCCGTGCGTCGACGCCACCGCGCGCGACAGCCCGAGCCGCGGCGCCAGCAGCCCGAGCGGGGCCGCCGCCCCGAACCACACCCGGTCACAGCCCTCGGCGGCGGCGATCGAGCGCGCCCGGCGCAGCACGTCCGGGGTGGGCAGCATCAGCGACGTGGGATGCCGGACCACCGGGAAGCCCTGGGCAGCGTCGAAGGTCGAAGCGCCCTTCCACGCCGGGGCGTAGACGACGACCTCGCCGTCCGGCTGCCGCGAGGCCAGGCTGTGCACGAAGGCCTGGATCCCGCCGGGGCGCGGCGGGAAGTCGTTGGTGACGACGAGGGTCCTCATCCGCGCAGCCGCTGCCACTCGCGTGCCAGCGCCAGCCGCTCGGTGACACCGGGGTGGGTGGCGAAGAACCAGTACGCGACCGGGTGCGGGTCCAGGTCGGAGATGTTGGTGATCGCCAGCCGCTTCTGGATGGCGGCGAAGGTCGCCGCGTCGCGGGTCAGGTCGAGGGAGTGCACGTCGGCGCGAGTCTCGATCTTGCGCGAGACCAGGTTGGTGGCCGGCGCGACCAGCAGCGACGTCACGGCGAGCAGCGCGAGCACGAGCGGCACGACGCGCGGGTCACCCATCCCGTC
>SCTD01000670.1 GCA_004299215.1 Frankiales bacterium
TGCAGCCGCTGCTGCGCCAGGTCTCGCGGATCCACGTCGTCGAGGAGGCGCGGCACATCCAGTTCGCGCGGGCCGAGGTGGCCCGCAACGTCGCCGCGCTCGGCCGGACCGAGCTGCTGATCACGCGGATCGTCACGGCCGGCACGGTCGTCGAGGTGCTGCGCGCGCTGGTGCCGCCCCGGGTCTACCGGTCGGTCGGGCTGGACCCGCGCGAGGCCTACGCCGCCCGCGAGGCGAACCCGCACTGGCGGGCGGCCAAGACCGACTGGAGCCGCAAGGTGATCAGGCTGCTCCAGCAGAACGGGCTGTGCGACGACCGGCTCAGCAGGGCGCTGATCCGCAGGGCCGGCGCCGCTCCGGCCTGACAGCTCCCGCTTCCCCTGCGTCCTCGTACGCCGGAAGGCCTGTGGCCGTACGAGAACGCAGGGGATCCGCAGATCAGGCGGACGCGCGGGCGCGGACCGTCTTCCCGGGGGCCTTCACGGCCGCCTTGCTGACCTTGGCGCTGACCTTGGCTGCCTTCGCCGGGGCGGGCTTCTTCGCTGCCGGCGCCTTCTTCGCAGCCTTCTTGGCAGCAGCCGGCTTCTTCGCCGCCTTCGTGTCCGCCGGCGCCGGGGGCTCGCCCGCGGGTGAGCGGTGGCCGAGACCCCCTCGCCCGGCGAGGATCTCGGCGAGGAACCGCCCGGTGTGCGAGGACTCGACCGCGGCGACGTGCTCGGGGGTGCCCTCCGCGACGACGGTGCCGCCGCCGGACCCGCCCTCGGGTCCCATGTCGACGACCCAGTCCGCCGTCTTGATGACGTCGAGGTTGTGCTCGATCACCAGCACCGTGTTGCCGGCGTCGACGAGCCGCTGCAGGACACCGAGCAGCTTGCGGATGTCCTCGAAGTGCAGCCCGGTGGTCGGCTCGTCGAGGACGTAGATCGTCCGCCCGGTCTGCCGCTTCTGCAGCTCCGAGGCGAGCTTGACGCGCTGCGCCTCGCCGCCGGACAGGGTCGGCGCGGGTTGCCCGAGGCGGACGTAGCCGAGCCCGACCTCGACCAGCGTCGTGAGGTGACGGCGGATCGCCGGCACGGCCTCGAAGAACTCGGCCGCCTGCTCGATCGGCATGTCGAGGATCTCGGAGATGCTCTTGCCCTTGTAGTGCACCTCGAGCGTCTCGCGGTTGTAGCGGGCGCCGTGGCAGACCTCGCACGGGACGTAGACGTCCGGCAGGAAGTTCATCTCGATCTTGATCGTGCCGTCACCGGAGCAGGCCTCGCAGCGGCCGCCCTTGACGTTGAAGGAGAAGCGGCCGGGCAGGTAGCCGCGGACCTTCGCCTCGGTGGTCTCGGCGAACAGCTTGCGCATGTGGTCGAAGACGCCGGTGTAGGTCGCGGGGTTGGACCGCGGGGTACGGCCGATCGGCGACTGGTCGACCCGGACCACCTTGTCGAGGTGCTCGAGCCCGGTGACCCGGGTGTGCCGGCCCGGCACCTCCCGGTTGCCGTTGAGCTGCTTGACCAGCACCGCGGCGAGGATGTCGTTGACCAGGGTCGACTTCCCGGAGCCGGAGACGCCGGTGACCGCGACGAGCTGGCCGAGCGGGAAGCTCACCGTCACGTCGCGCAGGTTGTGCTCGCGCGCGCCGACGACGGTGATCTCCCGACCCGGGGTCCGCGGCCGGCGCACGGCCGGCACCGAGATCTCGCGCCGCCCGGAGAGGTACATGCCGGTGATCGAGTCGGGCGAGGCGAGCAGGTCCTCCACCGAGCCGGAGACGACGATCTGTCCGCCGTGCTCCCCCGCCCCCGGGCCGATGTCGACGACCCAGTCGGCGGTGTTGATGGTGTCCTCGTCGTGCTCGACGACGATCAGCGTGTTGCCCAGCGCCTTCAGCCGCAGCAGGGTGTCGATCAGCCGCCGGTTGTCGCGCTGGTGCAGCCCGATCGAGGGCTCGTCCAGCACGTAGAGGACACCCACGAGGCCGGAGCCGATCTGGGTCGCCAGCCGGATGCGCTGCGCCTCGCCGCCGGCGAGCGTGCCGGCGGCCCGGTCGAGGGAGAGGTAGTCCAGCCCGACGTCGAGCAGGAAGCCCAGCCGGGCGTTGACCTCCTTGACGACGCGCTCGGCGATGACCTTCTGGCGGTCGGTCAGCTCGAGGTCGCGCAGGAACGTCGCGCAGTCGCCGATCGACATCGCGGCGACCTCCGCGATGGAGCGGTCGCCGAGCGTCACGGCCAGCACCTCGGGCTTGAGCCGCGCCCCCTGGCAGACGCCGCAGGGCACCTCCCGCATGTAGCCCTCGAAGCGGTCCCTGCTCGTCTCGGACTCCGCCTCGGAGTGCCGCCGCTCGAGGAACGGGATGACGCCCTCGTAGGCGGTGTAGTAGCTGCGCTCGCGGCCGTAGCGGTTGCGGTAGCGGACGTGCACCTCGGTCGGGTGCCCGTAGAGGACGGCCTTCTGCTGGGCGGCGGACAGCCGCTTCCACGGCGTCTTGAGCGTGAAGCCGAGGGCGTCGCCGAGCGCCTGCACCAGCCGGCCGAAGTACTCGATGTTGTGGCCGCTGCTCCACGGCGCGATGACGCCCTGCTCGAAGCTCGCCTCCTCGTCGGTGATGACGAGCTCCGGGTCGACCTCCTTCTTGGTGCCCAGGCCGTGGCACTCCGGGCACGCGCCGTAAGGGCTGTTGAAGGAGAACGACCGGGGCTCGAGCTCCTCGAAGGACAGGTCGTCGTAGAGGCACGCCAGGTGCTCGGAGAAGGTGCGCTCGCGCTCCGGGTCGTCCTCCGGCCTGTCGACGAACTCCAGCACCACGAGACCGCCGCCGAGGCCGAGCGCGGTCTCGATCGAGTCGGTGAGCCGCCGCTTCGCGGACTCCTTCACCGTCAGGCGGTCGACGACCACCTCGATGGTGTGCTTCTCCTGCTTCTTGAGCTTGGGCGGCTCGGCCAGGGAGTGCACGACCCCGTCGACCCGGGCCCGGGAGTAGCCCTTGGTCTGCAGGTCGGCGAACAGGTCGACGTACTCCCCCTTGCGCCCGCGGACCACCGGCGCGAGCACCTGGAAGCGGGTGCCCTCCTCCAGCTCGAGGATCTTGTCCACGATCTGGGACGGCTGCTGCCGGGCGATGACCCGACCGCACTGCGGGCAGTGCGGCGTGCCGGCCCGGGCGTAGAGCAGGCGGAGGTAGTCGTAGACCTCGGTGATGGTGCCGACCGTCGAGCGCGGGTTGCGCGAGGTCGACTTCTGGTCGATCGAGACCGCCGGCGACAGCCCCTCGATGAAGTCGACGTCGGGCTTGTCCATCTGCCCCAGGAACTGCCGGGCGTACGCGCTCAGCGACTCGACGTAGCGGCGCTGCCCCTCGGCGAAGATCGTGTCGAACGCCAGGCTCGACTTGCCGGAGCCGGACAGCCCGGTGAAGACGATCAGGG
>SCTD01000671.1 GCA_004299215.1 Frankiales bacterium
AGCGCTCCGGCGTGACCGGCGACCAGGTCGACTACGTGATCATGGGCCACGTCCTGCAGGCCGGACAGGGTCAGATCACCGCCCGCCAGGCCGCCGTCAAGGGCGGCATCCCGATGACCGTTCCCGCGCTGACCATCAACAAGGTCTGCCTGTCCGGGCTGGACGCCATCGCGCTGGCCGACCAGCTCATCCGGGCCGGTGAGGTCGAGGTCGTCGTCGCCGGCGGCATGGAGTCGATGACCAACGCGCCGTACCTCCTGCCGAAGGCCCGCGGCGGCTACCGCTACGGCAACGCCGAGATCCTCGACGCCACCTTCCACGACGGCCTCTTCGACGCCTTCGACAAGGTGCCGATGGGCGAGGGCACCGAGCGGCACGCGGCCAACTTCCCGACGCAGACCCGCGAGGAGCAGGACGAGTTCGCTGCCCGCAGCCACGAGCTCGCGGCCGCGGCCATGAAGGAGGGCCGCTTCGACGAGGAGATCACCCCCGTCGAGATCCCGCAGCGCAAGGGTGACCCGGTCGTCGTCAGCGAGGACGAGGGCGTGCGCCCCGGCACGACCGCCGAGTCGCTCGCCAAGCTGCGTCCGGCCTTCACCAAGGACGGCACCATCAGCGCGGGCAACGCCTCGCAGATCAGCGACGGTGCGGCGGCCGTGGTCGTCATGAGCAAGGAGAAGGCCGAGTCGCTGGGGCTCACCTGGCTGGCCGAGATCGGCGCGCACGGCATCGTCGCCGGTCCGGACAACTCCCTGCAGGAGCAGCCCGCCAACGCCATCCTCAAGGCCCTCGAGAAGGAGGGCAGGAGCGTCGAGGACGTCGACCTGTTCGAGCTGAACGAGGCGTTCGCCGCCGTCGGCATCGCCTCGACCCGCAAGCTCGGCGTCGACGCCGACAAGGTGAACGTCAACGGCGGCGCCATCGCGCTCGGCCACCCGATCGGCGCCTCCGGTGCCCGCATCGTGCTGCACCTCGCCTTCGAGCTGCGCCGGCGCGGCGGCGGCCTCGGTGCGGCCGCGCTGTGCGGGGGCGGCGGCCAGGGCGACGCCCTGCTGCTCCGCGTTCCCGCCAAGTAGTGACCACGGCGCGTCAGCGCCGGAGCGTGGACGTCCCCTCCCTCGTCGCGTCGGCGAGGGAGGGAAGCCCGCGTGCGGTCGCGCGGCTGATCAGCCTGGTCGAGGACGCCAGTCCCGCCCTGCGCGAGGTCATGGCGCTGCTGGCGCCGCACGCCGGGCATGCCCGGGTCATCGGGCTGACCGGGTCGCCCGGCGTCGGCAAGTCCACCTCCACCAGCGCCCTCGTCGCGGCCTACCGCCGGCGCGGCATGCGGGTCGGCGTGCTGGCGGTCGACCCCAGCTCGCCGTTCTCGGGCGGCGCGCTGCTCGGCGACCGTGTCCGGATGCAGGAGCACGCGACCGACGCCGGCGTCTTCATCCGCTCGATGGCCTCCCGCGGTCACCTCGGCGGGCTGTCCTGGGCGACGCCGCAGGCGCTGCGCGTGCTGTCGGCGGCCGGCTGCGACGTGGTGCTCGTCGAGACGGTGGGCGTGGGACAGGCCGAGGTCGAGATCGCCTCGCTCGCCGACACGACGCTGGTGCTGCTCGCCCCCGGCATGGGTGACGGCATCCAGGCGGCCAAGGCGGGGATCCTCGAGGTGGCCGACGTCTTCGTCGTGAACAAGGCCGACCGGGACGGCGCCGACCAGGTGGTCCGCGACCTGCGCTACATGCAGTCTCTCGGCACCCAGTCGCCGTCGCAGGCGAAGGTCGAGGGCAAGTGGGTCGCCCCGATCGTCAAGACGGTCGCCGCCAAGGGGGAGGGGGCCGACGAGGTCGTCGACCGGATCGAGCAGCACGGCGAGTGGATGCGCGAGCACGGCGTGCTCGACCAGCGCCGCCGCAGGCGCGCGGCCGACGAGGTCGAGGCGATCGCCCTGACCACGCTGCGCGAGCGGATGGGCGACCTGCGCGGCGGCGACGCGCTCGAGCGGCTTGCGGCCCGGGTCGTCGCCGGGGAGACCGACCCGTACTCCGCTGCCGACGAGCTCGTCGACGCGCTGTAGCCCTGCGTCAGCCCGACGCCTGCTCGCCCGCGACGACCGCGCCGCCGATGACCTCGGCGACAGCCCGGGCGGACTCCGGCAGCACCGTCTGCACCGCCCAGCCGTCGCCGACGACCGCGCTGGCCAGCGCGTCCTTGTTGGCGAGGTACTCGGCTTGCTCCGCCTCCGACGCGAAGACCAGCAGCACGACGTCCTCGGACTCGTTGAGGATGCAGCTCTGCGCGGACGAGACGCCGGGGAACTGCCCGTCCTGCAGCTCGGTGCAGGTCAGCCCGTCGGTGTTGAGGGCGGCGGCGAGCTCGGCGGTGGAGCTGAAGTCGCCCGCGACCGCAGGGCCGCTCGTCGCGGCGGCCGACGCAGAGGTCGACGGTGCGGTCGACGGCGCGGTCACGGTCGGGTCGTCGTCGCCGTCCCCGGAGCAGGCGGTCAGGACGAGCCCGAGGCAGAGGGCGGTCAGGGCTGAGGTGGTGCGTCGGCTCATGCCGTCCACCCTGCCAGGCGACGTCGTGGGCGAGACTGGGGGCATGACCACCCGGCGGATCCTGATCGCCGTCGCGGCCGTGTCGGTGGTGCTGCTCGTGGCCATCGGATCGAGCCGCGTCAGCTACTCGACGGCGGACGGCGAGCAGCCCTGCCCGGACCGCGTCTGGAAGGCCGCCGCGACGGGGCTCGGGGACGAAGCGTCCGACCCCTTCTACGCCTGCACGGCGCAGTCGCAGGAGCGGGTCTTCGCGGTCGCTGCCGGGATCATGGGGCTGGTGCTCATCTCCGGGACCCTGAGCCGCCGCGACTGATCCCCCGGCCCGCGCCGGACAGCAGGCAAGATGGACCCATGAGCATGCGCCCCACGGACATCAACATCGCCGGTGCCGTCGACCTGTCGTCGCTGCGTGCCCCGGCGACCCCGCCCGCGGGAGCGGCGCCCGCGGCTTCGAGCGCGCACGTCCTCGACGTCACGGAGGCGACCTTCGAGAGGGAGGTGCTGCAGCGCTCGCTGACGGTCCCCGTGCTGGTGGACTTCTGGGCCGAGTGGTGCGGGCCGTGCAAGCAGCTGTCACCGGTGCTCGAGCGACTCGCTGCCGAGGGAGGCGGCGCGTGGGTGCTCGCCAAGGTCGACGTCGACAGCAACCAGGCGCTCTCCGGCCAGCTGCAGATCCAGAGCATCCCGACGGTCCTGCTCGCCCTGGGTGGACGGCTGATCCAGGGCTTCACCGGCGCGCTTCCCGAGCGGGATCTGCGCGCGTTCCTCGAGCAGGTGCTCGCCGCGGCGCAGCAGGCCGGCCTGCCCGGGCCGGGTGGCGAGGCCGCGCCGGCCGCCGCTGCGCCGGTGCCGACCGATCCCGACGTCCTGGCAGCCGAGGACGCCATGGCGCAGGGCGACTACGCCGCTGCCGTGGCGGCGTACGAGTCGCTGCTCAACCGCAAGCCGGGTGACGCCGAGGCCGTCGCCGGGCGCGCGTGGGCGGCGCTGCTGCAGCGCAGCGCCGACGCGGACCCGGAGGCTGCGATCGCGCGCGCCGAGGCCGCGCCGGACGACGTCGCCGCGCAGACCGCTGCGGCCGACGCCGAGATCCTCAGCGAGCGGATCGACGCCGCCATCGAGCGCCTCGTGTCGTACGTCCGGCGCAGCAGCGGCGACGACCGCGACGCCGCCCGCGTGCACCTGCTCGAGCTGTTCGACGCGCTCGACCCCGAGGACCCGCGCATCGTCACCGGCAGGCGGGCGCTGTCCAACGCCCTGTTCTGACCGGCAGCCGGCTCGGCCGGGCGGCTACGCCGCGGCGAGCGCACCCCGCGGGCGCAACGCGCCGACGGTCAGCGCCAGCAGCGCGAGCGCCGCGGCGATCGCGCCGCCCTGCCCGGGCGTGAGGGGCGGCTGCGGAGCCTCCAGCGCGGCGGAGCTCTCCGCGATGCGGTCGACGACGCTGCGCCGGGTGCCGGTGGCCGTCCGGTCGAGCAGGCGCACGACCTCCAGGCCGCGGCGGTAGTCCATGACGTAGACGATGTCGTCGGTGATCCACTGGGGCGAGCCGCTGTACCCCTCGGCCGGCACGATCCAGCCGATCTCCTTCATCCTCCCGTCCTTGCCGACGTCGACGAAGCGGGTGCCGCGGTCGTAGTACGACACCGCCATCCGCCCGCCGGCCGCGAAGTCGGGGTGCAGCTCCATCCAGTGCGCGCAGTACAGGACGTGCCCCGGGGCCGCGCCGTCGAGGAAGATCCCGCGGCCGGCCACCTGGAACGCGTCGACCTTCGTGAAGGTCGCGCCGCGCAGGCCCTTGGCGCCGGTGCCGGGCTTGTAGGTCCTCAGCGCCCTGACCACGGCGCGGGCGTCCCACGTCTCGATCACGGAGTTCTCGCCGGCGCAGTCGCTGCCGGCGGCGTTCGTCGGCCCACCGGGCGCGATCTCGGTCCCTGCCACCAGCCACGGGGAGGTGCCGCCCCTGGCCCACTCGACCGAGTGGAAGCCCAGGCTCGGGAACCGCTGCTGCTGGTCGATCGCGGTCAGGCGCAGCGGCTTGGCCGGGTTCGAGGTGTCCATGAGGATCGAGGTCGACCCGGCGGACATCACCAGCCCGGGCCGGATCTCCGTGAGGTCGTGCGTGTAGGGGCTGTTGCCACGGGTGCCGTAGTCGACCGCCTCTCGCCACGTGCTCTCGAGCAGGGCGGGCTTGGCAGGGTTGCGCAGGTCCACCACGTGACCGCTGCGGCCGTAGGCGTAGGCGCAGGAGTTCTTCCTGCGGCTCGCGTCCACGCCGCTGACGCAGGTCCAGGTGTGATCGGTGACGGGCACCGTGGCCAGCACCTTCAGCGCCTTGGGGTCGCTGACGTCGACGACGTTCAGGGCGGTCGGCCCTGCCGGGGTGGGGCCGCCGTCGACGAGCAGGATCCGGTCGTTGGTGTCGGGGTCCTCCTGCGCCAGGGCCGCCCCTGTCGTGGTCTGGAACAGCCGCAGTGAGCCGAGCAGCGACGGGGACGCCGGGTCGGTCGTGTCGTAGACGTGCACCCCGCGCGGGTCGGTGAGGTAGAAGCGCGTGCCGTCCGCCGAGAGCGCGCCACCGGCGGTGCCGGTGTGCTCCGGGAATCGGCCGAGGTGCTCGACGTTGTCCGTCGACGCGAAGGTCAGGTCCGTGGGCATCGTCGGGTCGAGCGGCGTGGTCGGGTGCGCCAGGGCGGGCGCGGCCGGTGCCGCCAGGGCGGCGGTGAGCAGGGCGATCAGGACGGCGGGACGACGGCGCATGCCGGTCACTTCGACGCCGGGGGTCTCACCCCTGCCCGTCCTCGACGATGGCGCTGTAGACGAGCTGGCGGAGCTCGGTGCGGATCGGGTAGGTGCTGGACGGCACCAGCTGCGTGTAGAAGTGCGCCGTTATCTGCTCGACCGGGTCGACCCAGAACGCCGTGCTCGCCAGGCCGCCCCAGGTCATCTCACCCGCGCTCGTGTGCACCTTGGTGCGCACCGGGTCGGTGTTGACCCCGAAGCCGAGCCCGAATCCCACGCCGTCGAAGGCGGTCTCGGCGAACTGGCCGCGTCCGAGGTCGACCAGTGAGGCGCCGCCGGGCAGGTGGTTGCGGCCCATGTACGACAGCGTCCGGGGGCCGAGGACCCGCACGCCGTCGAGGGCGCCGCGGCCGAGCAGCATCGCGGTGAAGCGCGCGTAGTCGGCGGCCGTCGAGATCAGCCCGCCGCCACCGGACAGCATCGCCGGAGGCGACAGGGCGTGGTCGCCCATCGCGTCGTAGCGCAGGACGCCAGGGCCACCGGGGTCCGGCACGTAGAGCGCGGCCAGCCGCGTGACGTCGTCGCCCTCGACCGACCAGCGGGTCTGCGTCATGCCGAGCGGGTCCAGCACGACGCGGGAGAACGCCTCGGCCAGGCTCTCCCCGGTGAGCACCTCGACGAGCCGGCCGAGCACGTCGGTCGCGACCGAGTAGTTCCAGCCGGTGCCGGGCTCGAACAGGAGCGGGAGCGACGCCCAGCGCTCGGACATGCTGGCCAGGTCGAGCGTGGTGTCGACGAGAGGGTCCGCCCCGACCCGCGCGTACATCTCGTCGAGGACGCTGGACCTGGTGAAGGCGTACGTCAGCCCGGACGTGTGGGTGAGCAGGTGCCAGATCCGGATCGGCTCCGTGGCGGGCACGGTCTTGGGCTGGTCCGCGTTGCCCCCGACCAGGACCCGCATGTCACGGAACTCCGGCAGGAACCGCGACAGCTCGTCGTTCAGCGAGAAGGCGCCCTGCTCGTAGAGCGACATCGCCACGACCGAGGTCACCGGCTTGGTCATCGAGTAGATCCGCCAGAGCGTGTCCGGCTCGACGGGCAGGCCTGCCTCGAGGTCGCGCGAGCCGTACGTGCTCGCGTGCACGGTGCGCCCCCGCCGGGTGACGAGCACCTGCCACCCCGGCAGCCGCCCGTCGTCGACGTAGCGCGCGAGGTGCCTGTCGATGCGGGCGAGCCGGGCGGCGTCCATGCCGACCTCTGCGGGGTCCTGCTCTGCCGGCACGGTCGGCCTCCTCGTCGTCGGGAGGCCGACCCTAGAAGACGTCGGTCACGTCCCCGCGGGTGCCTCGCTGGCGAGCCAGACGGTGGCGAGCGGCGGGATGCGCAGCAGGGCCGAGGCGGGCTGCCCGTGCCAGCTGTCGGGGGTCGCCTCGACACCGCCGAAGTTGCCGACTCCGCTGCCGGAGTACTCAGCCGCGTCGGTGTTCAGCACCTCGCGCCACTGGCCCGCCCAGGGCAGCCCGAGCCGGTAGCCCTCGTGCGGCATGCCCGCGAAGTTGCTGATGCAGGCGAGCGCCGAGCCGTCGGTGCCGAAGCGCAGGAACGAGAACACGTTGCCCGTCGAGTCGTTCGCGTCGATCCAGGAGAAGCCCGCCTGGTCGATGTCCTGCGTCCACAGCGCCGGTGTCGCCTTGTAGACGGCGTTGAGCTCCTTGACGGCGAGCGCTACGCCGCGGTGGTCGGGCAGGTCGAGCAGCCACCAGTCGAGCGAGCGCTCCTCGGACCACTCCGACTCCTGCGCGAACTCCTGACCCATGAAGAGCAGCTGCTTGCCGGGGTGCGCCCACATGAAGGCGAGGTAGGCCCGCAGGTTCGCGAGCTGCTGCCACCGGTCACCCGGCATCTTGCGCAGCAGGGAGCCCTTGCCGTGCACGACCTCGTCGTGGCTGATCGGCAGCAGGTAGTTCTCCGAGTAGGCGTAGACCATGGAGAAGGTCATCTGGTGGTGGTGGTAGCCGCGGTGGACCGGGTCGTGCGCCATGTAGTCCAGCGAGTCGTGCATCCACCCCATGTTCCACTTGAAGCCGAACCCCAGGCCGCCGAGGTGCGTCGGACGGGAGACGCCGGGCCAGGCGGTCGACTCCTCGGCGATCGTGATGACACCGGGGGAGCGGCGGTAGACGGTGGCGTTCATCTCCTGCAGGAACTGGACCGCCTCGAGGTTCTCGCGCCCGCCGTACTGGTTGGGCGACCACTCGCCCTCCTTGCGCGAGTAGTCGAGGTAGAGCATCGAGGCGACCGCGTCGACGCGCAGCGCGTCGACGTGGAACTCCTCGAGCCAGTACGACGCGTTGGCCACCAGGAAGTTGCGCACCTCGCGGCGACCGAAGTCGAAGACGAGGGTGCCCCAGTCCATCTGCTCGCCGCGCTGCGGGTCGGCGTGCTCGTAGAGCGGCGTGCCGTCGAAGCGGGCGAGGGCCCACTCGTCCTTCGGGAAGTGCGCGGGCACCCAGTCGACGATGACGCCGATGCCGGCCTGGTGCAGCCGGTCGATGAGGTGCCGCAGCTCGTCCGGTGAGCCGAAGCGCGACGTCGGCGCGTAGTAGCCGCTGACCTGGTAGCCCCAGGAGCCGCCGAAGGGGTGCTCGGCGACAGGGAGGAACTCGACGTGCGTGTAGCCCAGCCAGCTGACGTACTCCACCAGCTGGTCGGCGAGCTCCTTGTACGACAGCCCCTGCCGCCACGAGCCGAGGTGCACCTCGTAGACGCTCATCGGGGCGGCGTGGGCGGCCGTGGCGGACCGCTTCTCGAGCCAGGCGTCGTCGTTCCAGGTGTAGTCCGAGTCGTCGACCACGCTCGCCGTCAGCGGCGGCA
>SCTD01000672.1 GCA_004299215.1 Frankiales bacterium
CCGCCACCCACCGACCGCCGGCGAGCGCCGCGGGGACCTGCTCGACGGTGCCGTCGGCCCGGGTCACGGTGACGACGGCCGACGCCGGCGCGGCCGTCTCGGCCCACGGACGGAAGGAGCAGGTACGGCAGATCTTGCTGCTGCCGTTGCTGTTCCGGTCGTCGCGGATCGTCGGGAAGGGCGCACCGGCGGGCGCCTCCGTCAGCCGGTCGGACCAGGTGCGCGGGTAGGCGCTGTCGGCGATCGCGAAGGACACGTCGCCGCCCTCGTCGACCCAGCCGTCGCTCGTGACGACGCCGGTCCACGGCGTGACCTCGAAGGTGTCGGAGGTCAGCGAGTAGGGCTCGTCGGCGCCGCTCACCCGGGAGACGCCGTCGACGACGAAGCGGTAGGTGCCCGCGGGTGTCGAGCCGAGGTGCGCCGGGAAGCCCGAGTAGGCCTCGAAGGCCGCCGTCCAGATCCACTCCTGCTGACCGGTGTGGGTGTCCGCGACGCCCTCCACGCCGTCGGGGAAGCGGACCTGGGTCTGCACCTCGCCGGTCATGTCGGCGAACGCCTCCCACGACCCGTCGACCAGCCGCTCCACGCGCGCGTCGGGGTTGTCGACGGCGTTGCTCCCGCCGCGCCAGCTGAAGGTCGTGGCGTCGAAGCGCTGCAGGTCGCGCGGCTGCGTGATGCCTGCGACCGGGCCGACGTCGGCGGGCAGCGAGGCGCGCCAGGCGTCGTACGCCGGGCCGGAGATGCCGCCGATCACCCGGGCGGTCGCCTCCTGGCGGGCCTCGTCGGCCTGCGCGGCGGGGTCGTGCAGCTCGGCCTCGAGCGGCGCGCCGCCCTTGAGCGCCCCGGCCATCCGGACCAGCCGGGTGACCATGTAGTCCGCGGTGTGCGGACCGTAGGCGGTGAGCGCCTTCCGGTAGTGGTCGCGGCTCTGGTACTCGCGGTAGGAGACGGTGTAGCCGTTGTAGTCACCGGCATGCCCGATGCCCACCGGGAGCGCGAAGCCCTGCGACGGCGCGAGCTCCTCCTTGGTGAAGTTGCCGAGGATCTGCGCCGGGTCGGTCGGCTCGCTGAGCGCGCGGCCGAGGTTCTCCGGGGAGTCCCAGCCCGCCGCGTCGTTGTGCACCTGGGCGACCATGCGGTCGTACGCCGCCGCGGTCACGGGCTTGCCGTTGCACGTGTAGTCGGCGCCGGCCGGGGTGCACGAGGTGCTCCAGTCGTAGCCGTCGAAGATGTCGCCCGCGACGTCGTTGGCGCGACTCTCCAGGTTGAGGATCAGGTCGACCTGCGCCTCGCACGCGCAGGACGCGAGCAGCACCTCGCCGAAGCGGAAGACCTGCAGCTTGAGGCGCGGGTTCTCCTCGACCGCCGGGTAGCCGGGGGCGCCGTAGCTGTCCGGCACGGGGACGCCGTGCAGCTCGAGGGTGTTGACGACCGGGTTCTCCTGCGTCGGCGAGCCGGCCCGCTCGCAGTCCGGCGCCACGCCGACGCCCGGGTTGCCCTCGACGGTCGTCTCGGTGCGGCAGTTGCCGACGCTGGGGTAGGGGTGCGACAGCGGTCCGGGCACCCACGCGGTGACGGCGTCGACCGCGAAGCTGCTCGAGTACGGCACCTGCGCGTCGTCCGTCGCCGCCTGCTCGACGCCGGCCACGACGGCGTCGGCCAGCAGCTTGGCGCCGCGCTCCATCTGCGCGTAGCCCGCGTGCGCGAAGGCGCGCCACGTGCCGTCGGGCAGCCGCGCCATGGTGTCGCTGCGCTCGTACGGCCCCTCGGCCGAGCCGACGTCGCCCTGGCTGAAGACCAGCGGCGCGCCGACCTCGCGCTCGACGAAGCGCTCGAGCGGGCCGAGGAAGTCGGCGGTGGTCAGCCCGTAGCCGTCGAGGCTCTCCGGGTGCTCGCCGAAGTTCATCCAGACCGCGATCGGGTCGCCGCCGCGCGGCTTGCCCTGCCCCTTCCCCTTGCCCTTGCTCTTGCCCTTGCCCTTGTTCACCTTCGGGCGCAGCGCGTCGAAGCGCATCACGACGACCTCGTTGTCGCCGAACTCGCGCGGGTAGCCGGCGGGGGAGCCGTCGTCCGCGGTGGCCGGCCCGACGACGTTGGCCTTCATCGCGCTGAACGGCACGCTCGTCGCGGCCATCCTCGCCGGCTGCAGGTCGGCCTCCGCCTCGACGATCGCGTCGCGGATGGCGCGGGCCTGGTACTCGAACATCCGCTGGTCGACGACGTCCTGGAAGATGAAGACGCCCGGCGAGGTCGTCGTGTAGTACGGCGACGAGTGGTTGTGCGAGGCGGTGTGCAGGATGTCGTCGTAGCCGACCTCGCTGCCGGCCTCGGCCAGCAGCTGCCCGGCGCGCCGCAGCAGCAGGTCCTGCGCCAGGTAGTTGTCGCTCTTGAGCAGCGCGACCCGGCGGCCGTCCAGCGCCTCCACCACGATCGCGCGCACCGACAGCCGCGAGTGCGTGCCGTAGCTCTTCTCCTTGATGCGGGAGTGGGTGTGCGGGTCGACCTCGCCGCCACCGGCGAGGTTCTCGGCGAGCGAGGTGTTCTCGCTGGAGTACTGCCCCGCGGCGGCGCCGACGTTCCAGGTGGCGTCGGCGATCCCGACGCCTGCCCGGATGGTCCTCTCCGGCCCGCCGCCCGCGGCGATGGCGATCGTCGGCACGCCGACGGCCACGAGGGCGACGGCGGACAGGACGGCAGGCAGTCGTCGCAGGCGCATGTCGGTGGTGTTTCGACGGCGAGCCCCTGATCTCCCGCCGGACGGCCTACGAAGGCCGCGGCCCGGTGTTGTGATCCGTCACGACCGGGCGCGGAGCACCAGCACCTGCGCGGTGTCCTTCTCCGGCAGCTCCACGGTCAGGCCCTGCTGCAGCTGCGCCGACGTGGCCGAGCCGACGAGCTCGCCGGACGGCGCGGCGTAGAGGTCGACGACCCGGCCGTCGGGGATCCCCCTGAGCGGCACGGTGACGGAGGCGTCCGCCGCTGACTGCCGGAAGACCAGCAGCGCGCCGCGGGCCCGCTCGGGGTCCCAGGTCTGCATCCCGGTCCAGCCCTTCCCGAGCGGGTCGGCCAGCAGCGGGTAGGTCACGCCCTCGGTGAGCAGCTCGCGGTGCGCGGCGTAGAAGCGCGTCCACGGGGCCGCGGCGGCGACGACGTGGTCCGGCAGGTTCCGCAGGTCGCTGAAGAACGTCGGGTGCGACAGAAGGGAGATCGCCATGAGCGTGTCGACGGGGAAGCTCTCGTGCTGACGGCCGCCCAGGAAGTGCTGGCCGAGCGACTCGGTCGGGATCCACGGGGCGAGGTTCCACAGGTTGTGCAGCAGCCGGTCCGGGGTCGGGGTGCCGTTCTGGAACCACGACGGGCCGCGCGTCACCGACGCGAACGGGAACAGCCGGTAGTCGTTGGTCTCGTCGATCTGGAACGTCACGTGCGGGTGCGCGGCCTGCAGCCGGTCGACCATCGCGACGAACGCGTCCTGGTAGTCGTGCATCGTCCCCTGCCCGGCGCAGTCGACCCACATCAGGAAGTCGAACTTGAAGTAGGTCACCTGCCACTCGGTGATCGCCTCGGTGAGGCGGCTCTCGATGTGCGGGATGGCGCGCGGACCCCAGATGCCGATGCCCGCCTCGTTCGAGCTGCTGTCCGGCTGCAGCGCGTTGACCGCGGTGGTGCCGAGACCGAGCGGCGCGCAGGCCCAGTCGGGGTGCGCCCGGAAGGTCTCCGACGCCGGGTTGAAGTGCATCGGGCTCATCCACAGGCCGAGCTTCATCGGCGCGATCGCCTCGCGGACGGCGGTGAAGTCGGCGTCGGGGAAGCGGGGCCGGTACTTCGACGTCGGCGTGCCGTCCCAGCGCGGCTCCGGGAACTGCGGGGAGTCCGGCTGCCAGTCGCCCGAGATGGCCTGCCAGCCGTCGTCGAGGATGAACGTGTCGAGCCCCAGCGCCTTCGCCTTCGGCGCGGTCTCGAGCACCGTCGCGTAGTCCATGTCGTCCTTGGCGCCGGTCGAGATGACGTTGCTGTCGGTGCCGTTGGAGTTGAAGGTCAGGTCGGCGGCGTACGGCGCGAGCCGGTGGTCGCGCAGGTAGCGCGTGAACTGCCACGGCTCGTCGGTGTCGCGGTCGGTGCCGAAGCCGAGGAAGGCCGCGTCGAACGCGAACGTCTCGCCGGCCGGCAGCACCCGGTGCCGCGCGGGCGCGTCGGTCGGGTTCTCGGCGTGCCCGTTCTCCTCCAGCGGGCCGAGGCTGACGACGTCGCGGCTGTAGTCGACGACCAGCGCCGCGGTCGTCCCGTCGTACGACGCGCGTGAGGACGGGAGGTCGTTGCGCTCGGCGACGAGGAAGGCCGTACGACCGTCCTCCCGGCTCATCGACAGCCACTGGCCCGGGCCCTCGAGGGCCTCCCCCGTGGCGGCGGTGCGGGTGTCGCGCCAGGTGCCGGCGTGGGGGTCGCCGACGGTCACCTCGGGGCCGGTGTAACCGGGCTCGCGCCAGTCCGCACCGGCCCGGAAGGCGTGCAGCACGGGGGCGGCCGCGCCGACCGCGGCCTCGTCGAGGGTGCCGCCGCGCAGGGGGAGAGGGGCCGTGGGCGTGAGCAGGGTCTGCGTCCGGAAGCCGGCCACGCCGTCGTACGCCTCGACGACCCGGGTCACCGCGACTCCGGGGAGGCCGGCCAGCTCCATCCGGACCTGCAGGCCGCCGCGGTCCAGCTCGGTCACCGTCACGTCCTCGACCGTCAGCGACTCGCTGCCGATCGTCGCGGCGCCGATCGTCAGGGAGAAGTCGCGGGAGCCGGTGCTCCACTGCCGGTCCTGGCCGCGCTTGTCGAGCAGCGACGTGGTGAGCAGGGCGTCGCGGGACCAGCGCCGCTCGGCGACCGCGTTGCCGAGCACGACCTCGGTGTCGCTGACGTCGGCGTAGACGCTGCCGGCGCGGACGTCGTGGCCGCGCGGACCGGACCAGGCAGGGGTGGTGCCGGCGACGAGGGCGACGGCGGTGACCAGGAGCGGGAGTCGGCGCATGTCGGGGGACTTCGCGGTGGGGTCCGCCGTCTCCCGTCGGCTCTGACCCGGATTCTCCCGG
>SCTD01000673.1 GCA_004299215.1 Frankiales bacterium
GTGCTCTTCCGATCTGCCGACGGCCCTGCCCCTCATCGGTGTCCGGCACCTCGGCGTAGGCGGTGGAGAGCAGTCGGGGGATCACGTCCTCCGCGCCGAGCTCGCCGCCGTCGGGCAGGGTCGCGGGACCGGTCGCCCGCAGGACGGCGGCGATCGCGGGGACGTCCAGCCACAGGATCGCGTCGGGTCGTACGCCCGTGGTCCGCGCCGCCACCTCGGCCAGCACGCGCGACGACGTCGGCACGTCCGCAGCCATGTTGGTGTTCCTCCACAGCGTCGTGTCGGCCTTGAAGCGGCCGTAGAGCGCCCGGTAGTCGGCAGGCGCCGGGACGGTACGGGCCTGCGACGGGCTGTCGGCGACGTCCTCGACGTCCTCGAACGCGCGCACGTCCAGCTCCCCGTCGCGCACCGTGGCGCGGGCGAAGACGGTCACGATGCCGCCCGTCCCGCGGAGCTCGGCGTTGTTCTCCAGCAGGATCAGCAGCGTCTGGGCCCGCTCGGCACCGAGGACGTCGCGTACCCCCCTCAGCCCCGCTGCCGCCGAGGCCAGGTCGTCCGGCATCCCGTCCAGCTCGCGCTGGGCGCCGCGCACCGGGTCGGCGACCAGGCCGGGGACCAGGCCGAGCGGCTGGTCCAGCAAGGCCGCCACGGGCCCCTCGGTCCGCGCTGCAGCTCGCTCGAGCTCCTGCTGGACCGCGAGCAGCCGCTCGGTGTCCACCCGCCCGTCGGCCAGCAGCGGCCCCCCGCCGTCCACGGCGGAGAGCACCCGGCGACCGCCCTCCGTCACGGAGAGGGCCGCGGTCGCGGTGCGCCGGACAGCGGCGACCGTCCGGCCGACCACGGGGAGGCGAGCCGCGACGGCCGGGCCGGGCTGGTCCAGCCGGCCGGTCGCCACGCGGAGCTCGCTCTCGGCGTCGGTCAGCCGGACCTGCGCGTCAGCCGTGCTCGAGGCGTCCCGTGCCGCCTCCAGGGCGTCCCGCGCCCGCGCGAGCTCGTCGCGCACGGTCACCATCGCGACGGCGGTCCAGACCGCGACGACCAGCGCCAGGACGGCTGTCACCCGCAGCGTCAGGACCAGGGCTCGGCGCATCGGCGGCAGTGTGGCACCGGAAGGACCTCCGGAGCAGGAGGTGCTCATCCGAGCAGCGCGCGCAGCCGGTGGAACGCCGGCTCGGGCGCGACGTCCCGGCGGAGCAGGCCGACGTTGTCCTCGCGGTCGTCGGCATCGGTGCCGGCGTCGCGGAGGGCGGCCGGCCGGGCCCACGCCGGGGTGCAGGCCAGCAGGGCCAGCACCTTGATGTCGCGCTCGCGGGCGGCGTCGACGACCCGGTCGACGTGGTCCCCGTCGTCGCTGCCGCGGGTGCCCTCGATCTGCGACCGGTCGACGTCGAGCCGCACCCAGCGGGCGCCGCTGTCCACGACGGCATCGAGCTCCCGCTCCATGTCGTCCGGGTCGGCCAGCACGATGCCGGCCCCGGGGGTGCGGCTCGACGCGTGCCGACGCCCGGTCGAGGTCTCCCGTGCAGTCCCTCCGAGCGCCACCCGCTCAGCCTGCCCCAGGAGGCGTCGCGGTGTCGGCAGGACACCTACGCTGACGCGGTGCGTCGTCTGCTGCCCGTCCTGCTGGCCGTGGCCGCGCTGACGGGTTGCAGCGCCTCGGAGCAGCCGTCCGCTGCGTCCTCCCCGACGCCGCCGCGGGCAGCAGCCGCCTCCCCGTCCGCCTGTCCTGCTCCGGCGACCACCGAGCTGGCCTGGCCGGCGGCGGTGCCCGCCGACCTCCCGAAGCCCCCGGGAGCCTCGAGCGCCGACGTCGAGTCACGCACCGACGGGCTCACCGTGGTGACGTTCACGACCCCGATCAGCATCCGGGAGGCCGTGCTGTTCCTCATCGACGCCATGCCCAGGGCGGGGTACACGCTGGCCCGCGGCGACGCCGAGA
>SCTD01000674.1 GCA_004299215.1 Frankiales bacterium
CTCGACCGTCACGCCCGGCATCTCCCCCACGGTGAGCAGGTCCTCGCGGCCGGCGAAGACCTCGCGGTGCATCTCCTGCAGGACCTCGTGCAGGCGTGCCCCGTGACCCGGCGGCCGCTCGTCGGGCAGCCCCGGCTCCTTGGCGACGAGGTTGATGACGTCCATCCGGAAGCCGTCGACGCCGCGGTCGAGCCACCAGCGCATCATCCGGTGGATCGCTGCGCGCACCTCCGGGTTGTCCCAGTTGAGGTCGGGCTGCTGCGGCGCGAACAGGTGGAGGTAGTGGTCGCCGGTCGCCACGTCGTAGGTCCACGCGGGTCCGGAGAAGAACGACTGCCAGGCGTTCGGCTGCTCCCGCCAGAGGTACCAGTCGCGCTTCGGGTCGTCGCGGCTGCGGCGCGACTGCTGGAACCACGGGTGCTCGTCCGAGGTGTGGTTGACGACGAGGTCCATCAGGAGTCTCATGCCACGCGCGTGCAGGGAGGCGATCAGCTCGTCGAGGTCGGCCAGGGTGCCGAAGACCGGGTCGACACCGGTGTAGTCACTGATGTCGTAGCCGTTGTCGTGCTGCGGCGAGGGGTAGACCGGCGAGAGCCAGAGCACGTCGACGCCGAGGTCCTCGAGGTGGTCGAGCCGGTCGATGATGCCGCGCAGGTCACCGATGCCGTCGCCGTCGGAGTCGGCGAAGCTGCGCGGGTAGACCTGGTAGACGACGGCGGTGCGCCACCAGGGGTGGTCGTCGCTCACGTGAGGCGTGGATCGCCCGGTCGTACGACGCGCAGCCAGCGGTAGCCGTAGCCGGGCAGCTGGAGGTCGACGGCGCCGTCGTCGCCCACGGCGGTCTCGCCGCTCTCGAGCAGGTCCACCAGGCGGGTGCCGGCCGGCAAGTGCTTCATCGACAGCGGGACCGTCGCCGGCTCGGGCGAGAGGTTGTGCACGGCCAGCAGGCAGGCGTCGTCCTGCGTGCAGGTGTGGGCCAGCACCGACGTCTGCGGTGTGTCGAGGATCGCGAGCTCGCCCCAGCCGAGCTCGGGGCAGTCGCGATAGCGCTCGACGAGCAGGCGCACGAAGCTGAAGAGCGAGCCGGGGTCCCGCCGCTGGTCCTGCACGTTGACGAACTCCGGTGAGAAGCCGCCTTCCACGACGGGGTTCGGCAGCCGGTCGCGGCGCGCCGTCGAGAAGCCTCCGTTCCTGCCCGACGTCCACTGCATCGGTGTGCGCACCGCCTGCCGACCCTCGGCGGCCAGGTTCTCCCCCATGCCGATCTCCTCGCCGTAGAACAGCACCGGCGTGCCGGGCAGGGAGAAGAGCAGGCTGTAGGCCATCCGGACCCGCCGCGGATCGCCGTCGAGCATCGGCGGGAGCCGGCGTCGCAGGCCTCGGTCGTACAGCTGCATGTCCGGGTCCGGCCCGAAGGCGCCGAAGACCTCCTGGCGCTCCTCCTCGGTCAGCTTCTCGAGGGTCAGCTCGTCGTGGTTGCGCAGGAAGGTCGCCCACTGGCTGCTCCTCGCCGTGGCCGGCCGGTCGGTGAGGGCCTTGGCCAGCGGTGCCGCGTCGCCACGGGCCAGTGACAGGTAGAGCCTCTGCATCGCGATGAAGTCGAACTGCATCGTCAGCTCGTCGCCGTCGGCGCCGCCGAAGAACCGCTGCTGGTCCTTGTGCGGCAGGTTGACCTCGCCGAGCAGGATGCCGTCGCCGCTGCGCCGGCCCAGGAACGCGCGCAGCTCGCGCAGGTAGGCGTGCGGGTCGGCGAAGCGGTGGTCGCCGACGCCCGTGGTCTCGAGGAAGAAGGGCACGGCGTCGACCCGGAAGCCCGAGAGCCCGAGCTC
>SCTD01000675.1 GCA_004299215.1 Frankiales bacterium
GGTCCCCCCAGGTCTACGGGACCCTGCTCGACGGCAGCCGTCGCGACGGCGGGCACCTGGCCCGGAACGCGCGCTACGACACCGGCTGCTCGTGCATGCGGTACACCGGCGAGCCGTACGTCCCCTAGCTCGTGTGCGTCGTCACCCACTCGACGACGCGGCGGTTCCAGTCGGCGCGGTGGGACGGCCTGCCGGACAGCACGAACAGGTGGCTGGCACCGGGGTAGAGCACCAGCTCCACCTCGCACCCCTGGGTGCGCAGCGCCGTGAACCACTGCTCCGCCTGCCCGACCGGGCAGCGGTCGTCGTCAGCGCCGTGGATGACGAGCGTCGGGGTGCGGACGTCGCCGACCCGCGTCAGCGGTGACAGCTCCCGCAGCAGCTCAGGTCCGGTCGTCGCCGTGACGCCGAACTCCATCGGGTCGAGAAGGCCTGCCATGTCGGAGGTCCCGGCGAAGCTGACCAGGTCGACGACGACACCGCCCGGCACGGCGGCCGCGAAGCGGTCGGTCCGCGTGGTCAGCCAGCAGGTCATGTAGCCGCCGTAGCTGTAGCCGGTGACCGCCAGCCGGGCGGGGTCGGCGACTCCCTCCTCGACGAGCGCGTCGACCGCGGAGAGCAGGTCGTCGGCGTCGGCCACCCCCCAGGCTCCGTGCGCCGCCGTCCAGTGCTTCTCGCCGTAGCCGTCGCTGCCCCGGATGTTGAGGGTGAGCACGGCCCAGCCCTGCGCGGCGAGCACCTGCGAGTAGGCGTGCACCCGGTCGAACGACGGCCCCCACGCGTTGTGCGGCCCGCCGTGCACGTCGAGCAGCAGCGGCTGCGGTCCGTCGCCGCGGGCGCCGGTCAGCCAGCCGTGCACCTCGACGCCGTCGGGCGCGGTGAAGCGACGCGACCGTGGTACGGCGATCTCGACCTCGGCGAAGAAGTCCGCGTTGGTGGTCGTCACGCGTCGCGTCCCAGCCGGCTCGACGACGTGCAGGTCGGCGGTGCTGCGCGCGTCGGCGAGCAGCACGACGAGCGGCTCCGCGGCTGCTCCGCTGACGGTGACGTCCCCTCCCACGAGGGTCGTCACCGTGCCGGCCGGGTCGACCTCGACCAGGTGGACGGCGCCCTCGTGCCGGACGCAGAACCGCACGCCGCCGTCGGCGGTCGGCTGCGGTCTCGCCCCCGGGTAGCCCGGGCCGCCGACCATCACGTTGCGGTCGAGGTCGGGCGCGATCCGCTGCGGGACCCCGCCGGCGGCGTCGACGCGGAGCAGGTGGTTGTGCCCGGACGTCAGCGGGTCGGTGCGGCCGACGAGGACCAGGCTGCGCCCGTCCAGCGCCCACACGGGCGACGACGCGCTCCCCGACCACCGCGTGACCTGCGTGAGCTCGCCACCGGTCACGGGGACGGTGCAGACGTGGGTGACGGCGTCGAGGTCGCGCCTGTCGTGCGTGGCGGTGACGAGGGCGAGGCGGCTGCCGTCCGGCGCCCACGACAGGTCGCGGACGACGAGCTCGCCCTCGGTGAGCCGCGTCGTACCGCCGTCGACGTCGACGAGGTGCGCATGCACGGTCATCGGCCCCAGGCGGCCGGCGCCGTCGGACTTCGACACCAGCCTCGTGACGACGACCGGGTCGTGCGGCTGGGCGCCGTCGGGGAGCTCGGGCGCCGCGACGGCGAGCCGCGTGCCGTCCGGTGACCAGGCCAGCTCGGTGGCACCCAGGGGCAGCTCGGTCAGCCGGTGCGGCTCGCCGCCGGCGAGCGGCAGCAGCCACACCTGCGCCGGCCCGTCGGCGCCGCGGAGGAACGCCAGCCAGCGGCCGTCCGGCGACCAGCGGGGCGAGCGGTCGCCGGGACCCTGCGTCAGAGCGGTGCGCTCGCCGGACGCCAGGTCGACGACGTCGATCGTCGTGACGTCCCTGTCCTGCTTGCGGTCCGCCCGGGTCACCACGACGGCGGCCCGCCGGCCGTCGGGGGAGCACTGGGGGTCGCTCAGCGACTCGAGGCCGAGCAGGTCGTCGATCGTGCACGCGCGCATGAAGTGCCTTCCTGTGTGGGGTCCATGGAACGCCGCGCGAGACGCGCTCGCCTCGTCGGGGCGGCGCACGCCGGCGCGCGGTCTTCGTACGACTGCACGACCCGCGACCGCGCGTCATCGGCGAGGATCGAGTCATCACCCGAACGACGGAGGAGTCCCGTGAAGGTCACCGCGATCGAGCTGCGCCGCATCCGGATGCCGCTGGTGTCGCCGTTCCGCACGTCGTTCGGCACGCAGACCTCGCGCGGGGTGCTCCTCGTGCGCGTCGTCACGCCCGAGGCCGAGGGCTGGGGCGAGTGCGTCGCGATGGAGGAGCCGCTCTACAGCTACGAGGACCTGGAGACGGCGGCGCACGTGCTGCGCAGCCAGCTCGTGCCGCGCGTGCTGGCGGTCGGTGAGCGGCTCACCGCAGCCCGCGTCGGCCACGTGCTCGAGAAGGTCAAGGGCCACCCGATGGCCAAGGCCGCGCTCGAGCTGGCGGTCCTCGACGCCGAGCTGCGGGCTGCCGGCCGGTCGTTCGGCGACTCCATCGGCGCGGTGAAGGACACGGTGCCGGCGGGCGTGAGCGTCGGCATCATGGACTCGATCCCGGAGCTGCTGGACGCGGTCGACGGCTACCTCGAGCAGGGCTACGTGCGCATCAAGCTGAAGATCGAACCGGGCTGGGACGTCGAGCCGGTGCGGGCCGTCCGCGAGCGGTTCGGCGACATCGGCCTGCAGGTCGACGCCAACACCGCGTACACCCTCGGCGACGCCCGGCACCTCGCGAAGCTCGACCCGTTCGAGCTGCTGCTCATCGAGCAGCCGCTGCCGGAGGACGACGTGCGCGGGCACGCCGAGCTCGCCACGCAGATCCGCACGCCCGTCTGCCTGGATGAGTCGATCACGAGCGCGCGGTCGGCCGCCGACGCCATCTCCATCGGCGCCTGCTCGATCATCAACATCAAGGCCGGCCGGGTCGGCGGCTACCTCGAGGCCGTGCGCGTGCACGACGTCGCGCAGGCCAACGGGATCCCGGTGTGGTGCGGCGGCATGCTCGAGACCGGGCTCGGCCGCGCGGCCAACGTCGCCCTCGCCGCCCTGCCTGGCTTCGTGCTCCCCGGGGACACGTCGGCGTCCGACCGCTACTACCGGCAGGACGTCACGACCGCGCCGTTCGTGCTCGAGGACGGCCACGTGCGCGTGCCGACCGGTCCCGGTCTGGGTGTCGAGCCGGACCCGGAGGTGCTCGGCTCGCTCACCGAGTCGGTGGAGTCGCTGGCGGTCCGATAGGGCGTCACGCCCGCAGGACCTTCTCCATCGGTCGGCCCTTGGCCAGCTCGTCGACCAGCTTGTCCAGGTAGCGGATCTGCTGCATCAACGGGTCGTCGATCTCCTCGATGCGCACGCCGCAGATCGTGCCGGTGATCGACGTGGCCTTCGCGTTGAGCTCCGCTCCGGCGAAGAAGTCCGCGACGGTCGTGCCGGCGGACAGGTGGTGCTGCAGAGCGGCCTCGTCGAAGCCGGTGAGCCACTCGATGACCTGGTGCAGCTCGGCCGTCGTACGCCCCTTCTTCTCGACCTTCGTCACGTAGTGCGGGTACACGGACGAGAAGCTCGTCGAGAAGATCCGGCTCACGCGGCGAGGCTAGTCCTCGATGAGGTCCCGCCCCTGCTCCCGCAGCCCCCTCAGCGACTCGAGCATCGCGCCCAGGACCTCGGGGTCGTGGCCCTGCCAGGTGACCACCTCGTCGACGACGCGCAGCGCGTGGCGGGAGCGGTAGGACCGGGTGGGGTTGCCGGGGAACCGCTTGTCGGTGACGTTCGGGTCGTCCTCGAACGGACCCAGCGGCTCGACCACGTAGATACGGCCCCGGTCCGGGCTGCCGGCCAGCGCCGTGGCGAGCTCCGCCCCCCAGACCGCTGTCTCCAGCGCCGCGCTGAAGTAGACGTTGTTGGAGGTGCGTCCCTCCTGGAAGTTCGAGCCGTACCCCGGTGCCAGCTCGTCACCGATCTCGAGCACGGCCTTCGTGCCGTGGAAGAACGGTCCCTCCACGTGCCGGCAGCTGTCGTACGTCACCGGCACGTGGTCGTGGCCCTCGCCTGTCAGGCCTCGACCTCGGTCAGGTCCCGGGTCATCGCGCGGCCGAGCCACCCGACGACGACGGCGAGCGCCAGGGGCAGCAGGAAGACGCCCGGGTAGCGGAAGCTCGTGTCGACCACGGCCGCGACCGGCACGACGGGGGCAGCCTGCGGAGCAGGCGCGGGAGCGGCCTCGGGCGCCGTCACCGGCACGTCGACCGGAGCGGGGGCGCTCAGCGGCGGGGCGTCGACGGTGGTCAGCGCCGGCGGCGGCACGAAGGCCGAGTCCAGCGGTGCCTCGACCGGAGGGACCGGCTCCTCCTCGATGTCGACGGCTCCACCGACGTACGAGATGGCGGCCGTGATGCGGGCGACCCCCTCGCCCTCCCGGTCCCGACCGGAGAAGGCGACGTGCCAGGCGTCGGTCACGGCCGGCGCGTCGGCCGGGAGCAGCGCCAGCGCGCCGGGGGCCACGGACTCCTGCCAGATGACGGCGAGCGCCGAGAGGTCGACGGTGAAGGCGGCCGGCGCGTCGCCCGCGGCGGGCTCGTAGACCGCGTCGACGGAGGCCGCGTTGCAGTCCGGCTCTGGCACGTCGACGAACGAGCCGTCGACGTCCTCGACGTCGTCGTAGAGCGGGCAGGCGCGGATCCTGGCGGTCTCCGGCGCGCGCGAGCCGTCCTGGGGGCCGGAGGCGATCGGCAGGCGCAGCTGGCCGCCGGCGGGCTTGGTGCCGGCGGGGAGCGTCGTCAGGTCGAGCTGCAGGACGGTCCGGTCCTCCTCCGCCCCGAGGTTGACGCCGACGTGCAGCGTGTCCGCGGCGTAGGGCGAGGCCTGCGACGGGCAGCCGACCGGTGTGGCGCAGAGCGGGGAGAAGCGGTACCACGCCTCGGCCGACGGGGCCGTCGTGACGGTCCCGCTCCCCGCGGCGAGCGCGGCGACAGCCGGACCGAGCGCGGCACCGCCGGCCAGGGTCAGCGCGAGCAGGGCGCGGGTGACGGGACGCATGGCCTCATTGTCCGCATCTGCGCGGTCGCTCACCAGGGAGGTTCGTACGAAGGCGACCCCGGATGTCTGGCCGGCAGCACAACGCCGACCTGCGCTCCACGGGCTGCCCCGTCACGGGCTGACCTCAGGCGGCGCGCCGGATGACGGTGTCGTCGCCCGGCTCGTCGTCACCGAAGACGGCGAGCAGCGCGTCGACGTCGAGGTCCTCCTCGTCGGTCTCACCGGGAGCGGTCTGCTGCCGGCGGAGCAGTGCCCACACGGTCTTGCCGTCCTCGTGCAGGTCGACGCCCCAGTCGTGCGCGAGCTGGGCGACCAGGCGCAGGCCCCGGCCGGTGGTGGCCGTGGTCCCGTAGTCCCGCACGGCGGGCGCACGCAGCGAGCCGTCGGTCACCTGCAGCCGGACCTGCTCCTCGTGCAGCTCCAGCCGGACGGTGAAGTCGGTGCGGGCGTGGAGCGTGCAGTTGGCGCTCAGCTCGCTGACGAGCAGCGCGGCGGTCCAGCCGGTCTCCGGGCGGCCCCAGGAGGTCAGGATGCTCTCCACGAAGCGCCGGGCTGTGGGCACGCTGCTCGGCGCTCCCGGCAGCGAGACCTCTGCGTGAGGCATGCCGTCAGACTAGGCCGAACGTGGACGGGCAACAGGGCCGAGTGGAGTAACGGCTCTCAGTCGTGTCGAGGGCCGCGGCCGGGACCGCCCGTTCGGTCCACCATCGTCCCGATCCGCTCCTCGAGACCGGCCTTGCGCTCCTCCGCCTGCTCGGCGGTCAGCCGCCCCGCGGCGACGCCCTTGTCGAGGCGCTCCTCCGCGAGGGCGACCAGCCGATCGATCAAGGTCTCGCGGGAGATCCCTTCCGCAGCAGCGATCTCGGCCAGCGACTGCCCGTCGTGCCGGGCCTCGTGCAGCTCCTCGACCGTGACGCCGGCCGCCTTCGCGATCGCCTCGGCGGCCAGCATGCCGACCCCGCGGCCACCCAGACCGGGTACGTGACCGGGCATGCCCGGCCAGCCCATGCCCGGCCCGCCCGGGCCGTGCCCGCGCAACGGTGCGACCTCGGCCAGGTGCTCGGCCACCTTGTCCGCCTGCGCGTCGTTCAGCGTGCCGTCCGACACCAGGCCCTGCAGCGCCTCCCGCAGCGCCGACAGCCGGCCGTCTCCGGCGGGGTCGGCGCTGGCGACTGCAGGCCCCAGCACGGCTGCTCCGGTCAGCCCCAGGGCGGCGACGAGCGTCCCGGCGGCGATGGTTCTCCTCATGGCGTCCTCCCGTGTCTCCCAGTCTGCGACTGCTTCCTGTGACGGGGCTGTGAGATGCCTGCGAGTCGGGCAGGCTGCTCACAGGAAACTCCCAGGAAGCTGCCAGCCGGGCGGCTGACCCTTGACGCATGGAGCCCCCGATGACCGCCCCCGAAGCCCGGCTGCTGGTGGTCGACGACGAGCCGGGCATCGTCGAGCTGCTGTCGGTGAGCCTGCGCTTCGCGGGCTTCGAGGTCGCGACGGCCACCACCGGCGCGGACGCGCTCGACAAGGTGCGCGAGCTGGCGCCGGACCTGCTGGTGCTCGACGTGATGATGCCCGGTCTCGACGGCTTCGCCGTCGCCCAGCAGCTGCGCAGCGCGGGCAACCAGGTGCCGGTGCTCTTCCTCACCGCCAAGGACGCGACCGAGGACCGGGTGCAGGGGCTGACGATCGGCGGGGACGACTACGTCACGAAGCCGTTCAGCCTCGAGGAGGTCGTGGCGCGCATCCGGGCCGTCCTCCGGCGCACCTCCGGCGCGTCGGCGACGCCCGCGCCGAGCGCACGCCTGTCGTACGCCGATCTCGTCCTCGACGACGACACGCACGAGGTGTGGAAGGGCGACCGGGAGGTCGAGCTCTCGCCGACGGAGTTCAACCTGCTGCGCTACTTCCTGCAGAACCCCGGGCGGGTGCTGTCGAAGCGGCAGATCCTGGAGCACGTCTGGAACTACGACTTCGGCGGTGACGGGAACGTCGTCGAGTCCTACGTCTCCTACCTGCGCCGCAAGGTCGACACCGGGGAGCCGCGGCTGCTGCAGACGGTGCGCGGCGTCGGCTACGTGCTGCGCCTGCCGAAGCCGCCGAGCCGGTGACCGACCGCGTCCCGCTGCGGACCCAGCTGCTCGTGCTGCTGCTCGGCACCGTCGGCATGGTCGTCCTGGTCAGCGGGCTCGCGGGCACGGCGGCGCTGCGGAGCTACCTCGTCGAGCGCATCGACACCCAGCTGGCGGCGAGCGTCGGCATGCCGGCGGACGGCCCCGGGGGGATGGGACGGCGCGGGCCGCGCCGGGACGTCGCGGTGACGACGCTGGAGTACGACGCGAACGGCGCCCTCCGCCCGGGCTCGGCGGCGCGGGTGCTCGCGGTCGGCGGCCCCGACGTCACCGATCCCGGGCGGCTGCCGCACCACCCGACCGAGGTCCCGGACGTGGAGGGCGACCGGCGGTGGCGGGTGCTGGCGGCGGACGGCCGCGACGGCGGCTACGTCGTCGTGGCGGTGCCGCTGGACGGCGTCGAGGACACCGCCCGCCAGCTGCTCGTCATCAACACGGCCGTCGGCCTGCTGGCACTCGCGGGCAGCGGCGTGCTCGCGTGGTGGGCGGTGCGTCGCAGCCTGCGTCCGCTGGTGCAGGTGGAGGCGACGGCGCAGGCCATCGCCGGCGGCGACCTGTCGGTGCGGGTGCCGGCCGGCGACCCGCGCACCGAGGTCGGCAGCCTCGCCGCGAGCTTCAACGCGATGGTCGACCGGTTCGAGACCGCGTGGTCGGCGCAGCAGCGCTCGGAGGCCCAGGCGCGCGCGTCGGAGGAGCGGATGCGGCGCTTCGTCGCCGACGCGAGCCACGAGCTGCGCACGCCGCTCACCGCGATCCGGGGCTTCGCCGAGCTCTTCCGGCAGGGTGCCGCCGAGGAGCCCGAGCAGCGCGCCAGGGTGATGAGGCGGATCGAGGACGAGGCGCTCCGGATGGGGCTGCTCGTCGAGGACCTGCTGCTGCTCGCCCGGCTGGACTCGGCTCGGCCGCTGCGCAGGGAGCAGGTGGACCTGCTGGCCGTGGCGGCCGACGTCGTGCACGACGCGGCGACCGTCTCTGCCACCCACATGGTGCGGCTGCTCCCGCCGATCGGCACGGAACCGCCTGTGGTCGTGGGGGATCCGGCCCGGCTGCACCAGGTCGTCGGGAACCTCGTCGGCAACGCCGTGGCGCACACCGCGGCCGGCAGCACGGTGGAGGTGCGGGTCTCCGGCCGGCCCGGCGAGGTCGCCGTCGAGGTGCGCGACGACGGGGAGGGGATGCCCCCCGAGGTGGCGGCCCGCGTCTTCGAGCGCTTCTACCGCGCGGACGCCTCCCGTACCCGCGGCGGCGCCGCGTCCACCGGGACCGGTCTCGGGCTGTCGATCGTCGCCGCACTGGTCGCCGCGCACGGCGGCACGGTCGAGGTCGAGAGCGAGCCCGGGCGGGGCAGCGCCTTCACCGTCCGCCTGCCCGCGGGCTGAGAGTCACAGCGAGCTGCCAGGCCGTCCACGGGTCGGTCCCAGGTCGCGGCCCGAGCCTGGATCCAGCGGCAGGCCGACGGGGCCCGCCGGGACGAGGAGACCTCTCATGCGCACACGACTCGCCACGTTCGCCCTCGCGGGCACCCTCGGCCTGTCCGGCGCCGCCGGCGTCGCCCTGCTCGCCCCCGCGGTGTCCCACGCCGCCACCGGCGACAGCTCCACCCTCGGCTCGGCCCTCAGGGACGCGTTGGCCGGCCTGGTCGGCGACGGGACCATCACGCAGGCGCAGGCCGACAAGGTCGCCGCCGTGCTCGAGCAGAGCCGTCCGATGGGCGGGCCCGGCCGCGGCGGGCACGGCCGCGGCGGCCACGGCCTCGGCCCGGTCCACCTGCCCGCCGCCGCGGAGGCGCTCGGCATGACCGGGGCCGAGCTGCGCGCGGCGGCCGAGGGCGGGAAGAGCCTCGCCGACCTGGCGGAGGAGAAGGGCGTCCCGCAGGACACCCTGGTCGACGCGCTCGTCGCGGCCGCGACGGAGCGGCTGGCCCAGGCGGTCACCGACGGCCGGCTGACGCAGGAGCAGGCAGACGCCCGCGCCGCCGACCTCGAGACCCGGATCACCGCGTCGCTCGACGACCCGATCTGCCGACCCGGTGGGCGCGGCCCGCGTGGCGGCAGCCCGGCACCCGAGGAGACGGCCTCGCAGTCGTAGCCTGCGCGGCATGAGGACCCGCCGCCCCGCCGTGCTCGCCGTGGCCGCCCTGCTGGTCCCGCTGCTGGTCCCGCTGCTGGCGGCGTCACCGGCCCGGGCCGGCACCTGCGCGAACGTCTTCCCGGCCGGCTACGCCGACACGCTGGCGCGGGACTTCCCGAATCAGCGGGTGACGGCCTCGGTCTTCGACACGCGCAGCGGCTGCGAGTACCGGCTGAACCACGGCCTGCGTCTCACCACCGCCTCCGTCATCAAGGCCGGCGTCCTCGGGGCCGTCCTGCTGAAGGCGCAGGACGCCGGCCGGGGGCTGACCGAGTGGGAGCGGGCCAGGATCCGGCCGATGATCCAGCTGTCCCACAACAACCCCTACGTCTCCGACCTCTACTCCCACGTCGGCGGCGTGCCGGGGATGGACAGAGCCGACCGGCGGTGGGGGTCGCAGAGCACGACGAACAGCGCGTCGTACGGCGCGACCTGGACGACCGCCGCCGACCGCACCCGGATCTCGCTCCGGATGCTGCACGGCGGCGGGGCGCTGCACGCCACGGGCCGGGCCGAGGCGTGGCGCTACATGTCGACGGTGCACCCGACCCAGCGCTGGGGCATCAGCGCGGGGGTGCCGTCCGGCTGGGCGGTCGCGTCGAAGAACGGCTTCTACCCGATGCGCGGCTACGGCTGGCGGGTCGGCTCGACCGGCTTCGTGCGGCAGGGGTCGTACGGCGGCTACGCCCTCACGGTGCTGACGGACGGCGGCAGTTCTCAGGTCCAGGGCATGCGTCTGGTGGAGAGCGTGTCGCGCCGGGTGGCGTCGGTCCTGGCGGGCGGCCCGGCGGCGCCCCGGTCGGTCGACCGGGCGGTCTGCACGAACGCGAGCAGTGGCGAGAGCTGGACCGCGGTCGCGCGCCGTGTCTCCGCGGATCCGGCTGCGGTCAGGGCGGTCTCGGGCGGCAACCCCAGCCCGTTGCAGGGCCAGCGGGCCTGCTCCCCGACGCTGCGCTCCTAGTCCGGGGGCTCGTCGCCCGGCTCGGGCTCCGACTCCGGCGCAGGTGCGAGCTCGGCCAGCTGCTGCCGCGCGTAGCGCACCGCCACAGCGCCGACCGCCACGACCGGCACGGCGAGGAACGCGCCGACGATGCCGGCAAGCGTCCCCCCGGCGGTGACCGCGAGGATCACCAGCGCCGGGTGCAGGTCCAGCGTCCGGCCGACCAGGATCGGCTGCAGCACGTTGCCCTCGAGCTGCTGGACGACCAGCACCAGCCCGACCACGATCAGCGCCGTCACCGGGCCGTTGGTCACGAGGGCCACCAGCGCAGCGAGCGCGCCGGTGACCACGGCACCGATGATCGGGATGAACGCGCCGAAGAACACGAGGACCGACAGCGGCACGGCGAGCGGGACGCCGAGCACCGCGAGACCGATCCCGATGAAGACGGCGTCGACGAGGCCGACCGCGGCCTGCGCCCGGATGAAGCCCGACAGCGTCACCCAGGAGCGCTGCGCGATCGTGGTCACGTGCGGCATGGCGCGCGGACCCACGATGCCACCCAACCAGGGCAGGAACTTCGGACCGTCCTTCAGGTAGAAGAAGCACAGCACGAGCGCGAGGACCCCGGTGAGCAGCAGCGACCCGGCGGCCACGGCGCCGCTCAGCACCCGGGTCGCGATGCTCTGCGCGTTGGCCTGCAGCTCGCTGATGACGTTGTCGACGGTGCGACCGATCTCCTCCTCGCCGAGGTTGAACGGCGGCCCGACCAGGCCCTTCTGCAGCTCGTCGAGTCCGGCGGTGACCTGGTCGGCCAGCTCCTGCGCCTGACCGGTCACCTGCGGCGCCAGCCCGCCGATCAGGCCGCCGAGCAGCGCGAGGGCCAGCAGCAGCACGCCGAGCGCGGCCAGGGCGGCGGGCGCGCCGCGGGCGCGCAGCGCCCGGACCGGCGGCCACAGCACGGTCGCGAGCAGCAGCGCCAGCAGGAGCGGCAGCACCACCACCCACAGCACGCCCACCAGGTGGCCGAGGACCACCAGCGCGGCGACCACGAGCAGGAAGCGCAGGCTGAGCGTCGCGAGGCGGGAGAACGCGCGGTCGACCACGGCCTCCCGGCGCAGCGCGTGCGGCTCGAGGTCCGGGGGATGGTCAGATGAGGTCACGCGGGCATCCTGCCCCGCGCGGCGGCCCCGATGCGGAGGGAGCGACAGCCTTGACGTCGAGTCTCGGCCTTCCCGACCAGGTGCGGCTGTGCCTGTTCGACCTGGACGGCGTCCTCACCGACACGGCAGCGGTGCACACGGCGGCCTGGAAGCAGGCCTTCGACGGCTTCCTCCGCGAGCGCGACGGCGACGGGTTCACGCCGTTCGACGCCGGCAGCGACTACCCGCGCTACGTCGACGGCCGGCCGAGGTACGACGGCGTGCGCGCGTTCCTGGCCTCGCGCGGGATCGAGCTCCCCGAGGGTGGCCGCGACGACGGTCCCGAGGTGGCGACCGTGCACGGTGTGGGCAACCGGAAGAACGCCCTGCTGCTCGAGCACATCGAGCGCGACGGCGTCGAGGTCTTCGAGCCGTCGGTGCGCTATTTGGAGGCGGTCCGCGCTGCGGGCCTGCGCACCGCGGTGGTGTCCTCCAGCGCCAACACCCGGCAGGTCCTCGAGGTCACCGGGCTCGCTCCCCTGCTCGACCTGCGGATGGACGCGCAGGTGGCCCGGGCGCGGGGGCTGCGGGGGAAGCCGGCCCCCGACACCTTCCTCGCCGCTGCCGCGGACCTCGGCGGCGGTCCGGCCGACGCCGCCGTCTTCGAGGACGCGCTCGCCGGCGTGCAGTCCGGCGTGGCCGGGGGTTTCGCGTACGTCGTCGGTGTCGATCGCGCGGGGCAGGAGGACGCGCTGCGGGCTGCGGGGGCGCACCGGGTGGTGCGCGAGCTGGACGAGCTGCTGGAGGGGCCATGAGCACCGAGCACTTCCCGATCGAGCCGTGGTGCCTGCGCGAGCCGGCGCTGGACCTCGAGCGGCTGGCCCGTACCGAGTCGCTGTTCTCGGTCTCGAACGGCCACGTCGGGTTGCGCGGGAACCTCGACGAGGGCGATCCGCACGTGCTGCCGGGCAGCTACCTCAACTCCGTCTACGAGCTGCGCCCGCTGCCGTACGCCGAGGGCGGCTACGGCTACCCGGAGTCCGGCCAGTCGGTCATCAACGTGACGAACGGCAAGCTCATGCGCCTGCTCGTCGACGACGAGCCGTTCGACGTCAGGTACGGCGTGCTGCGCCGGCACGAGCGCTCCCTCGACTTCCGCGCCGGGCTGCTGGACCGCCAGGTCGAGTGGGTGTCGCCCGCCGGCCAGGAGGTGCAGGTGCGCTCCCGCCGGCTGGTCTCGCTGACGCAGCGCAGCGTGGTGGCGCTCTGCTACGAGGTCGAGCCGGTCGGCGCCCCGGCGCGCGTGGTGGTGCAGTCCGAGCTGGTCGCCGACGAGGAGCTCGTGCAGCTCGCGAAGGGCGATCCCCGTGCCGCGGCCGCGCTGAGCCACCCGCTCGAGTCGGAGGAGTACTCCGCGGAGGGCACCACCGGTCACCTGGTGCACCGCACGAAGCGCAGCGGCATCCGGATCGCCGCCGCGATGGACCACGTCGTGTCGGTGCCGGACGGGGTCACCGTCGACCTGCGTGCCGACGCCGTCGCCGACTGGGCCCGGACGAGCATCACCTGCCGGCTCGAGCCCGGCCAGCGGCTGACGATCGTGAAGCTGGTGGCGTACGGCTGGTCACGCCGCCGGTCGCTGCCTGCCGTCCGCGACCAGGTCGCCGCGGCGCTCACGGCGGCGATGGCCGCCGGCTGGGACGAGCTCGTCGCCGAGCAGCGCGACTACCTCGACGACTTCTGGGAGCGTGCGGACGTCGAGGTCGACGGGGACCCGGAGCTGCAGCAGGCGGTGCGGTTCGGGCTCTTCCACGTGCTGCAGGCGGGTGCCCGCGCCGAGCGCCGGCCGATCGCTGCCAAGGGCCTGACCGGCCCCGGCTACGACGGCCACTCCTTCTGGGACACCGAGACCTTCGTGCTGCCGGTGCTGACCCACACCGCCCCGGCGGCCGCTGCCGACGTGCTCCGCTGGCGGCACGGCACGCTGCCGCTGGCCATGGAGCGCGCCGTCCAGCTGGGCCTGCGGGGCGCGGCCTTCCCGTGGCGCACCATCAACGGCGAGGAGTGCTCCGGCTACTGGCCGGCCGGCACCGCGGCCTTCCACGTGAACGCCGACATCGCCGACGCGCTCACCCGCTACGTCGCCGCGACCGGGGACGTCGAGCTGGAGCGGGAGATCGGCGTCGACCTGCTGGTGCAGACCGCCCGGCTCTGGCTGTCGCTCGGCCACCGGACGATGAGCGGGGCGTTCCGGATCGACGGCGTGACCGGACCGGACGAGTACAGCGCGGTCGCCGACAACAACGTCTTCACCAACCTGATGGCGGCGCGCAACCTGAGGGCCGCCGCCGAGGTCGCGGTGCGCCACCCGGACCTCGCCGCCCTGCTCGACGTCGGCGCGGAGGAGGTCGCCGCCTGGCGGGACGCCGCGGCTGCGATGTGCGTGCCGTACGACGACAAGCTGCGCGTGCACCCGCAGTCGGAGGGCTTCACCGAGCACGCGTTCTGGGACTTCTCGCGCACGCCGGCGGAGGAGTACCCGCTCATGCTCCACCACCCGTACTTCCAGCTCTACCGGCACCAGGTCGTCAAGCAGGCGGACCTGGTGCTCGCCATGCAGCTCTGCAGCGACGCCTTCACGCCGGAGCAGAAGCGCCGCAACGTCGACTACTACGAACCGCTGACCGTCCGGGACTCCTCGCTGTCGTCGGCGACGCAGGCTGTCCTCGCGGCGGAGGTCGGCTACCTCTCCCTCGCCTACGACTACGCGGCCGAGGCTGCCCTGATGGACCTGCACGACCTGCACCACAACACCGCGGGCGGCCTGCACATGGCCTCGCTCGCCGGCGCGTGGACCGCCCTGGTCGCCGGCTTCGGCGGCATGCGCGACCACGCGGGCGAGCTGTCCTTCGCACCGTCGCTGCCGGAGGGGCTGGACCGGCTCGCGTTCCGCCTGGTGCGCGGTGACCGGGTGCTGTCGGTCGAGATCCGCCCGTCGGAGGCTGTCTACTCCCTGGTCAAGGGCGACACCCCGATGACGATCCGGCACCACGGGGCGGAGGTCGAGGTCGCGCCCGGCGAGCCGGCACGACGTCCGCTCGAGCGGGTGCCCGACCTGCAGGCCCCGCACCAGCCGCTCGGTCGCGCCCCGGCCCGCCGTCGGCGGAGCTGACGCCGGCTACCCCGTGAGAGCGCGCAGTGCCATCCCGGTGAGCTGGCGGCGCGCCTCGTCGCGGCCGCGCACGCTGTGCGGGGTGGAGTTGAGCAGGCCGAAGACCGCGTGCACCCGCAGTCGGGCGGTCTCCTCGGCGAGCGCCGGCTCCAGCTGCTGCAGCACCGAGGTCCACAGCTCGACGTAGGACCGCTGCAGCCGGCGCACCCGCCCCCGGTCGCGCTCGTTGAGCGACGGCAGATCCCTGTCCTGGACCCGGATGGTGTCCGGCTCGGCCAGGGCGAAGTCGGTGTGGAACTCCACCAGCAGCAGCAGCGCCGCCGCCGGGTCGGGCTCGGTGGTGACGACCTGACGGCCGCCCTCGAGCAGCTGCTCGGAGATGTCCACGAGCAGCCGGGCGAGGATCTCGTCCTTGTTCGCGAAGTGCTTGTAGACCGCCGGACCGCTGACGCCGCAGGCACTTCCGATGTCCTCGACCGACGTGCCGCGGAAGCCGCGCTCGGCGAACAACCGCGCCGCCTGCCGGAGCATGACGTCGCGGGTGCGCGGGGCCACGGCGGGCATCGGCAGGGCCTCCTGGACAGAAGTGGTTAGTGGACTCTAACCTGCCGCGCATGGACGAGGCCAGGCTCAGGAGCGGCGCCGACCCCGGCAGCGAGGGGTTCGCGCGCAACGCCGAGGTCAACCGCGCGCTCGCTGCCGACCTGCGGGAGCGGCTCGACGCGGTGCGGCTCGGCGGGCCGGAGAAGTCGCGGGAGCGGCACGTGTCCCGCGGCAAGCTGCTGCCGCGCGACCGGGTCGACGCGCTGCTCGACCCGGGCAGCCCGTTCCTCGAGCTGTCCGCTCTCGCCGCCAACGGGATGTACGACGACGAGGCCCCGGGGGCCGGCGTCATCACCGGCATCGGCCGGGTGTCCGGCCGCGAGGTGGTGATCGTCGCCAACGACGCCACCGTCAAGGGCGGCACCTACTACCCGATGACCGTCAAGAAGCACCTGCGCGCGCAGGAGGTGGCGCTGCACAACCGGCTGCCCTGCGTCTACCTCGTCGACAGCGGAGGCGCGTTCCTGCCGCGGCAGGACGAGGTGTTCCCCGACCGCGAGCACTTCGGCCGGATCTTCTACAACCAGGCCACGATGAGCGCGCTCGGGATCGCCCAGATCGCCGCCGTTCTCGGCAGCTGCACGGCCGGTGGCGCCTACGTCCCGGCGATGGCCGACGAGGCCGTCATCGTCAAGAACCAGGGCACCATCTTCCTCGGCGGCCCGCCCCTGGTGAAGGCCGCGACCGGCGAGGTGGTCAGCGCCGAGGACCTCGGCGGCGGGCTGCTGCACAGCCGCACCTCCGGCGTCACCGACCACCTCGCCGACGACGACCCGCACGCGCTGCGCATCGTGCGGCGGATCGTCGCGACGCTCGGCCCGCGCCACCCCTCGCCGTGGGAGCGGGTCGAGCCCGAGGAGCCGGCGGTCGACCCGCGCGAGCTCTACGGCGTCGTCCCCGCCGACCCGCGCACGCCGTACGACGTGCGCGAGGTCATCGCGCGGCTGGTCGACGGCAGCCGCTTCGCGGAGTTCAAGGCGGAGTACGGCAGCACGCTCGTCACCGGCTTCGCCCACGTGCACGGGCACCCGGTCGGCATCGTCGCGAACAACGGCGTGCTGTTCGCCGAGTCGGCGATGAAGGGCGCGCACTTCATCGAGCTCTGCGACAAGCGCTCGATCCCGCTGCTGTTCCTGCAGAACATCACCGGCTTCATGGTCGGCCGCGAGTACGAAGCGGGCGGCATCGCCAAGCACGGCGCCAAGATGGTCACCGCCGTCGCATGCGCCCGCGTCCCCAAGCTCACCGTCGTGATCGGTGGGTCCTTCGGGGCCGGCAACTACTCGATGTGCGGCCGGGCCTACTCCCCGCGCTTCCTGTGGATGTGGCCCAACGCCCGCATCTCGGTCATGGGCGGTGAGCAGGCGGCGTCGGTCCTCGCGACCGTGCGCCGCGACCAGCTCGGTGACAGCTGGAGCGCCGAGGACGAGGAGGCGTTCAAGGCCCCGATCCGCGAGCAGTACGAGGAGCAGGGCAACCCCTACTACTCGAGCGCCCGCCTCTGGGACGACGGGGTCATCGACCCGCTGGACACCCGTACGGCCATCGGCCTGGCGCTGAGCGCGTGCGCGAACGCACCGCTCGCCCCGGTCTCCTACGGCGTCTTCCGGATGTAGGGGAGCCTGACCATGTTCGACACCGTCCTCATCGCCAACCGCGGCGAGATCGCCGTCCGCATCACGCGGACGCTGCGCCGGCTCGGCGTGCGCTCGGTCGCCGTCTACTCCGACGCGGACGCCGGCGCACGCCACGTCCGCGAGGCCGACGTCGCCGTGCGGCTCGGACCGGCGAACGCCCGCGAGTCCTACCTGTCGATCGAGCGGCTCCTCGACGCCGCGGCCCGCACCGGCGCGCAGGCCGTGCACCCGGGCTACGGCTTCCTCGCCGAGAACACCGCCTTCGCGACCGCCTGCGCCGAGGCCGGTCTCGTCTTCGTCGGACCGCCGCCGAGCGCCGTCGAGGTGATGGGCGACAAGATCCGGGCCAAGCAGACCGTCAGCGCCGCCGGGGTTCCCGTGGTCCCCGGCCGCACCGAGCCGGGCATGACCGACGCCGACCTGCTGGCCGCCGCCGCCGAGGTCGGCTTCCCTGTCCTCGTGAAGCCGTCCGCGGGCGGCGGCGGCAAGGGCATGCGCCTGGTGCACGCCCCTGCCGACCTGGCCGACGCGCTCGCGTCCGCGCGCCGTGAGGCGGCGTCGTCCTTCGGTGACGACACGCTCTTCCTGGAGCGGTTCGTGCTGCGGCCGCGGCACATCGAGGTGCAGGTGCTGGCCGACACGCACGGCGCGGTCGTGCACCTGGGCGAGCGCGAGTGCAGCCTGCAGCGCCGGCACCAGAAGGTCGTCGAGGAGGCGCCGTCGGTGCTGCTCGACGAGACCACCCGGGCGCGGATCGGCGGCGCGGCCGTCGACACCGCGCGGTCCGTCGGCTACACCGGCGCGGGCACCGTGGAGTTCATCGTCTCGGCCGACACCCCGGACGAGTTCTTCTTCATGGAGATGAACACCCGGCTGCAGGTCGAGCACCCCGTCACCGAGCTGGTCACCGGCCTGGACCTGGTCGAGCAGCAGCTGCGCGTCGCCGCCGGCGAGCCGCTCGCCTTCACCCAGGACGACGTCCGGCTGGACGGCCACGCGGTCGAGGTGCGCGTCTACGCCGAGGACCCGGCACGCGGCTTCCTGCCCACCGGTGGTCCGGCGCTGCTGGTGCGCGAGCCGGCGGAGGAGGGCGTGCGGATCGACAGCTCGCTGGTCGAGGGCGCGGCTGTCGGCACGACGTACGACCCGATGCTCTCCAAGGTCATCGCCTGGGGACCGGACCGCGACACGGCGCTGGCCAAGCTCGACCGGGCGCTGGCTGCGAACGTCGTCCTCGGCGTCGGCACCAACACCGCCTTCCTGCGGGCCCTTCTCGCGCACCCCGAGGTCCGCGCGGGCCGGCTCGACACCGGCTTCATCGAGCGCGAGCTCGACGGCCTGCTCACCGCCGCCGTACCGGTCGAGGCCATCGCCGCAGCGGTGCTCGACGGGCTGATCCGCCGGCACCGGCACGACGTCGACCCCTGGGAGTCGGCCGAGGGCTGGCGGCTCTCGGGCACCGCGCGGTCGGTGTGGCGGGTCGCCGGGCCGGACGGGCCGCAGCGGGTCGTGGTCACCGGCAGCCCGGCCGCCGCCACCGTTCAGGTCGGCGACGCCGAACCGGTCGCCGCCTCCGCCGAGCCGCTGCCGGACGGCCTGCTGGTCACCGTGGACGGCCGCACCACCACGGCGCTGGTCGCCGTGCACGGCGCGATCACCTGGGTGCACGTCGACGGCGGGACCTACCCGATCACCGAGCTGCCGCCCGAGCGCCTCGGTGCCGGCGCCGGTGCCCACGACGGCGACGTCCGCAGCCCCATGCCGGGGGCGGTCATCGCGGTGCGGGTCGCCGTGGGCGACGCGGTGACCAAGGGTGACGTCCTGCTCGTCGTCGAGGCGATGAAGA
>SCTD01000676.1 GCA_004299215.1 Frankiales bacterium
GCCTGACAGGATCCGGAAACGAGAACCCCTGCCCATCAGGGGAGACCACGCGACCCAAGACCAGCCACAAGCCAGCAGGCCGCCCGCGCCTACGAACCCTTTTTCAGGTCGAAGTAGCTAGCCCGGCTCCCCACCCCGCATCCGCCACGCGTCGGTGACCAGCTCCTCGAGCCGCCCGACGTCGACCGCATCGAGCCGCAGCAGGACCAGCGGCCAGCCGTCGTAGTGGTCGGTGGTGAAGAACAGCGACGGCTCGCCCTTGAGCAGCGCCTGCTTCTCCGCCTCGTCACCGACGTAGAGGACGGCGATGTCGGTGCGGATGCGCCGTCGCGCCCCCGGCACCCGCTCCGGGTAGGACCAGACGAAGCCCTTGCCGCCGACGCGGAAGTCGAAGCCCTCGCTCTCGATCTCCACGACGCCCGTCAGCGAGAGCGCGAGCGAGCGGACGTCGGCTGCCGTCGCCATCACTTCAGCAGACGCGACAGCCGTCGGTCGGCCAGCGGCTTGCCGTCGGTCTGGCAGGTCGGGCAGTACTGCAGCGACTTGTCGGCGAAGGAGACCTCGCGGACGGTGTCGCCGCAGCGCGGGCACGGCAGGCCGGTACGGCCGTGCACCGACAGCCCGACCTTCTTCTCCGCCTTGAGCTGGCCGGCAGCGAGCCCCTCGGCTCGTCCGACCGCGGCGCCCAGCGTGCCGACCAGCGCGGAGTGCAGGCCCGCGACCTCGGAGTCGCCGAGGTTCCCCGCCGGCTTGAACGGCGACAGCCCGACCTCCCACAGCACCTCGTCGCTGTAGGCGTTGCCGACACCCGCGATGACCGACTGGTCGGTCAGCACGCCCTTGATCTGCCCCCGCTGGCCGGCGAGCAGCCCGGCCAGCACCTCAGGCGTGAAATCCGGCGAGAGCGGGTCGATCCCGAGCCGGGCGACCCCCGGGACGAGCGCCGGATCGCTCACCACGTAGACCGCGAGCCCCTTCTTCGTCCCGGCCTCGGTCAGGTCGAAGCCGGAGCCGTCGTCGAGGTGCACCCGCAGCGCGATCGGCCCCTTGCCCATCCGTGGCGGTGCCGGGGGCAGCGACTCCCGCCACTGCAACCAGCCGGCCCGGGCGAGGTGCACCACCAGGTGCAGGCCGGACACGTCGAGGTCGAGGAACTTGCCGTGCCGCGTGACGCCCACGACCTCGAGACCGGCGAGCGCGGTGGGCGGCGGGTCGTACGTCTTGAAGGCGGAGACGGCGACCGGGTCCACCCGCGCGACGACGCGGCCGACCGCGCGCGTCCGCAGGAAGGAGGCGAGCGCTTCGACCTCGGGCAGCTCGGGCACGGGTGCAGCGTGGTCGACGGCCCGCGTCCGGCGCAAGCGCCCGGTCCATGTCACAGTGACGAGATCATGTCGACCGCGCTGCTCACCGACCGCTACGAGCTGACCATGCTCGAGAGCGCGCTCGCCAGCGGGCTGGCCGACCACCGCGCCGTCTTCGAGGTGTTCGCCCGGCGGCTGCCGCCCGGCCGGCGCTTCGGGGTCGTGGCCGGCCAGGGCCGGCTCGCCGCGCTCCTCGCCGAGCTGCGCTTCGGCGCGGACGAGCTCGCGGCTCTGGACTTCCTCACCGCGGGCGCCGAGGACTGGCTGCGCGGGCGGACGCCGAGCCTCGCGATCAGCGCCTACCCCGAGGGCGAGACCTACGCGCCCGGGTCCCCGGTCCTCACCGTCGAGGGCTGCTTCGGCGAGGGGCTGCTGCTCGAGACGCTCGCGCTGTCGGTCCTCAACTTCGACACCGCCGTGGCCTCCGCCGCCGCGCGGATGGTGCTCGCTGCAGGCGGGCGCCCGCTGATCGAGATGGGCGGGAGGCGTACGCACGAGCAGGCCGCGGTCGCCGCTGCGCGGGCCGCATGGATCGCGGGGTTCGCCAGCACCTCCAACCTGGAAGCCGGCCGTCGGCACGGGATCCCGACGGCGGGCACGAGCGCCCACTCCTTCACCCTCGCCCACCGCACAGAGGTCGAGGCCTTCCGCGCGCAGGTCGCGTCGCTGGGTGCCGGGACGACGCTGCTCGTGGACACCTACGACACCGAGCAGGGCATCCGCAACGCGGTGGCCGTCGCCGGCCCGCAGCTCGGCGCGATCCGGCTCGACAGCGGTGACCCCGAGGCCGAGGTGCGGCGAGCCCGTGCGCTGCTGGACGAGCTCGGCGCCACCGCCACCCGCATCGTCGTCACCGGCGACCTCGACGAGCACTCGATCGCCGGACTGGCCGACGAGCCGGTGGACGGCTACGGCGTCGGCACCGCCGTCGTGACCGGATCCGGCGCTCCCACCGCCGGTTTCGTCTACAAGCTCGTCGCGATGGCCCGCACGCCCGGCCCGGAGGCACCGCTCGAGCCGGTCGCCAAGACCTCGGCCGGCAAGGCGACGCTCGGCGGCCGCAAGTGGGCCTACCGAAGCGACGACGGTCGCGAGGTGCTCCGGCTCGACCCCCGCGAGGCAGGCCGGCCGCTGCAGCAGCCGCTGGCCGTCG
>SCTD01000677.1 GCA_004299215.1 Frankiales bacterium
GCCTGGGTCCGGTGCACCCGTCAACCTCAGCCGCTTCATCCGCGGCTCGGTCATCAACGCCGGCGACGGCACCCACGAGCACCCGACCCAGGCGCTGCTCGACGCCTACACGATGCGCCAGCGGCTCGGTCGCATCGAGGGCCTCAAGGTCACCATCGTCGGCGACATCCTGCACAGCCGGGTCGCCCGCTCCAACGTCCTGCTGCTCAGCACCCTCGGCGCCGACGTCACGCTGATCGCGCCGCCGACGCTGCTGCCGGTCGGTGTCGACGCCTGGCCCTGCTCGGTCGGCTACGACCTCGACGCCGTGCTCCCCAAGAGCGATGTCGTCATGATGCTGCGCGTCCAGCGCGAGCGCATGGGTGCCGCGTACTTCCCCAGCACCCGCGAGTACGCCCGCCGCTACGGACTCGACGTCCGGCGGGTCACGGCGCTGTCCGACGACGCGATCGTCATGCACCCGGGCCCGATGGTCCGCGGCATGGAGATCGCCCCCGAGGTCGCCGACGGCGTCCGCTCGACCATCGTGGAGCAGGTCGCCAACGGCGTCAGCGTCCGGATGGCTGTCCTCTACCTGCTGCTCGGCGGCTCCGAGCCTGCGATCGGAAGCGACTGATGCTCCTCACGAACGTCCGCCCCTACGGCGAGGGCGACCCCGTCGACGTGCGCATCGTCGACGGCCGGGTCGCGGAGATCGGCGCCGGCCTGAGCGCCGGCGACGACACGACGTACGACGGGCAGTCCGGCGTCCTGCTCCCCGGTCTCGTGGACCTGCACACGCACCTGCGCGAGCCCGGCCGCGAGGACGCCGAGACGGTCGAGACCGGCACGCTGGCAGCAGCTCTCGGCGGCTTCACCGCCGTGCACGCGATGGCCAACACCAATCCGGTCGCGGACACGGCAGGCGTCGTCGAGCAGGTCTGGCGCCTCGGTCGCGACGCCGGTCACTGCGACGTCGCCCCGGTGGGGGCCGTGACGATCGGCCTCGCCGGCGAGCAGATGGCCGAGCTCGGCACGATGGCCGACAGCGCCGCCCGGGTGCGCGTCTTCTCCGACGACGGCCACTGCGTCAGCGACGCCAGCCTGATGCGCCGCGCGCTGGAGTACGTCAAGGCCTTCGACGGCGTGATCGCCCAGCACGCGCAGGAGCCGCGGCTGACCGTCGGCGCGCAGATGAACGAAGGCGTCAACAGCAGCCTGCTCGGCCTGACCGGCTGGCCCGCGGTCGCCGAGGAGGCGATCATCGCCCGCGACTGCCTGCTCGCCGCGCACGTCCAGAGCCGGCTCCACGTCTGCCACGTCAGCACGGCCGGCAGCGTCGAGCTGATCCGCTGGGCCAAGGGCAAGGGCTGGGACGTCACCGCCGAGGTCACCCCGCACCACCTGGTGCTGACCGACGAGCTGGCCGGGAGCTACGACCCGGTCTTCAAGGTCAACCCGCCGCTGCGCACCAAGGCCGACGTCGAGGCGCTGCGCGAGGGGCTCGCCGACGGCACGATCGACTGCGTCGCGACCGACCACGCCCCGCACGCGCTCGAGGACAAGGAGGCCGAGTGGGGCGCCGCGGCCTTCGGCATGACCGGCCTCGAGACGGCGCTCGCCGTCGTCGCCGAGACGATGGTCGAGCCCGGCCGGCTCACCTGGCGGCAGGTCGCCGAGCGGCTCTCCGAGGCGCCCGCGCGCATCGGCCGGCTGGAGGACCACGGCCGGCCGATCGCGGTCGGCGAGCCGGCCAACCTCTGCATCGTCGACCCCGGCGCCCGCTGGACCGTCGACCCTGCCACGAGCGCCAGCCGCAGCCGCAACACGCCCTTCGCCGGGCGCGAGCTGCCTGCCCGCGTCGTCGCGACCTTCCTGCGCGGCCGGCCCACCGTCCTCGACGGGAAGCCCGCCACGTGAGGACACCCCACCACGTCGCTCGCTGGCGCTCACGACGCGTCGGGGACCCCGCATGAGGGCGCTCTACACGCTGGCGACCCTCGCGATCGTCGCCTGGCTCTGCCTGCTGATGCTCAAGGGCTGGCGCTCCCGCCAGCGCCGCCAGGCCGACCTGCC
>SCTD01000678.1 GCA_004299215.1 Frankiales bacterium
GCCGTCTCGGCGTGCGTCTGCTGGTCGATCCCGATGACCTCCTCCTCCTCGGAGACCCGGATGCCCATCACGAGCTTGAGGATCGAGGCGATGACGAAGGTGGCCACGAACGAGTACCCCATCACCGCGAAGGCCGCGACCGCCTGCGTGCCGAGCAGCGTCAGGCTTCCCCCGTCGAACAGGCTGTCGGTCAGCGTGTGCGTGGAGTCCGCGACGACACCGATCATCAGCGTGCCGACCAGGCCGCCGACCAGGTGAACGCCCACGACGTCGAGCGCGTCGTCGTAGCCCAGCCTGTGCTTGAGCGTGACCGCCAGCGCGCAGACCGCACCCGCGATCACGCCGATGGCGAGCGCGCCGTACACGTTGACGAAGCCGCAGGCCGGCGTGATGGCGACCAGGCCGGCCACGGCGCCGGAGGCGGCACCGAGCGTCGTCATGTGACCGTCGCGCAGCTTCTCCACGAGCAGCCAGCCGAGGATCGCGGCGGCCGTGGCGATCTGCGTGTTGACCAGGACCAGACCGGAGTACGCGGTGGCGCCCAGGGTCGAGCCGACGTTGAAGCCGAACCAGCCGAACCACAGCAGGCCGGTGCCCAGCATCACGAAGGGCAGGTTGTGCGGGCGCATCGGCTCCTTGCCGAAGCCGCGGCGCTTGCCGAGCACCAGCACCAGGGCGAGCGCGGCCGCACCGGCGTTGATGTGGACCGCGGTGCCACCGGCGAGGTCGAAGGCACCCAGCCGGTTGACGATCCAGCCGCCGGTCTCGGCGGCGAAGAACCCGTTGGCGAAGCCGGCGGCCTCGCCGCCCTCCTCCGCGACACCGAAGGCGAAGACCCAGTGCGCGACCGGGAAGTAGACGACGGTCGCCCAGACGGTGATGAAGGCGAGCCAGGCTCCGAACTTCATCCGGTCGGCGACCGCGCCGCTGATGAGCGCCACCGTGATGACGGCGAACATCAGCTGGAAGCCGGCGAAGATCATGTCGGGCAGGGCGTAGGTGTTGAGCACGCCGTCCGCGCCGGCCTCGACGGACCCGAAGGTCGCGTTGTTGGTGAGGTCGCTCAGGCCGACCAGCCCGCCGCTCCAGCCGACCAGGCCGGCCTTGTCGGCGCCGAAGGTCATCGCGTAGCCGTAGAGGACCCACAGCACGCTCACGACCGCGATGGCGCTGAAGCTCATCATGATCATGTTGAGGACGTTCTTGCTCCGGCTCATGCCGCCGTAGAAGAACGCCAGGCCGGGGGTCATGAGCAGCACCAGGAAGGCGCACACCATGACGAAGCCGGCGTTGGCACCGTCGATCAGTTCGGGATCCATGCTTCTCCTCTGAGGCGGGTCCGCTGAGAGCGGGGACTGCTCAGAGGGTGGCCGCGGCGTGTTTCGTCCGCGGTTCGGCGGTTGTTTCGCAGCGGTGACAGTCCGGGCGGTCGTGTTTCGCCCGCGTGAACTTCTCTAGCCTTCGGGCATGAGCCGCTGGCTGCAGGAGACGGGTGGGGACCGCGGGGAGTCCTACGACGAGGCCTTCCGTGCGCTGGCCGCCTCCGGGATGGACGTGCACGGCGAGGCGGCGTACGTCGCGGCGCTGGTCCCCCCTGGAGCCCGCGTGCTCGACGCCGGCTGCGGCACCGGCCGGGTGGGGATCGAGCTGGCCCGGCGCGGCTACGACGTGGTCGGCGTGGACAGCGACGCCTCGATGCTGGCGGTCGCACGGCGCGCGGCCCCGGAGCTGGAGTGGCGGCTGGAGGACCTGGCCGCGCTGTCGGACGGGCCGTCGTACGACCTGGTGGTGGCCGCCGGCAACGTCATGATCTTCCTCGAGCCGGGCACCGGGCCGTCGGTCGTGAGCCGGCTGGCAGCCGCCCTGCGGCCCGGCGGGCTGCTGGTCAGCGGGTGGCGGACCGACGAGCTGGCGGTGCCGGACTACGACGCGTGGACCACCGCGGCGGGGCTGGCGCCGGTGGCCCGGCACGCGACCTGGCAGGGCGAGCCGATGACGGACGACGCGGACTGGTGCGTCGCGGTGGACCGCGCCGGGCGGTGACAGCCGTCGATCGCCGGCGCTAGAGAGCGGCCTCGTCGCCGAGCAGTGCGTCGGCGAACGCCTCGGGCTCGAACGGCGCCAGGTCGTCCGGGCCCTCCCCCAGGCCGATCAGCTTGACCGGGATGCCGAGCTCGCGCTGGACGGCGATGACGATGCCGCCCTTGGCGGTGCCGTCGAGCTTGGTCAGCACGATGCCGGTGACGTCGACGGCCTCGGTGAACACGCGGGCCTGGACGACGCCGTTCTGGCCGGTGGTGGCGTCGAGGACGAGCAGCGTCTCGTCGACGGGGCCGTGCTTCTCGACGACCCGCTTGACCTTGCCGAGCTCGTCCATCAGCCCGGTCTTGGTGTGCAGCCGGCCGGCGGTGTCGATGAGCACGGTGTCGACGCCGTCGGCCTTGCCCTTGGCGACCGCCTCGAACGCGACGCTGGCCGGGTCGCCGCCCTCGGGGCCGCGCACGGTCGACGCGCCGACCCGGTCGCCCCAGGTCTGCAGCTGGTCCGCGGCGGCGGCCCGGAAGGTGTCGGCCGCACCGAGCACGACGCTGCGACCGTCGGCGACGAGCACGCGGGCGAGCTTGCCGCAGGTGGTGGTCTTGCCGGTGCCGTTCACGCCGACGACGAGGACCACAGCGGGGGTGCCGTCCTCGTGCGGCAGGGTGCGCAGGGTGCGGTCGGCGTCGGCGCCGATGGCGCGTACGAGCTCCTCGCGCAGCAGCGGGCGGAGCTCGGAGACGGTCCGCACCCCGTCGACGCGCACCCGGGTGCGCAGCCGCTCGACCAGCTCCGTGGTCGCCGCGACGCCCATGTCCGCGCCCAGCAGGGTGTCCTCGACCTCCTCCCAGGTGTCGTCGTCGAGCGTGTCGCGGGACAGCAGCGCGAACAGACCGCGGCCGAGCGTGGTCTGCGACCGCGCCAGCCGGGAGCGCAGCCGGTGCAGCCGGCCCGCGGTCGGTTCGGGGACGTCGAGCCCGACGCTCTGGGTCTCGGGCGGCAGCACCGGCGTCTCGTCGGGCAGGTCGACGCGCTCGACGGTGCGCGTGGGGGTGTCGCGCGGGACCTCGGCGTCGTCGCCGGTGCCGGGGGCGTAGTCGACGCCCGGGCGGGGGGAGGCGGGCGGGCTCTTGCGGCCGCCCTTGCCGCTCACGAACGCCACGACGGCGACGACGGTCAGGACCAGGACGGCGGCCAGCAGGCCGATCAGCTCGAGCACGAGGTCGTGTCTACCCCAGACGCTCCTTGCGTCATGCTGGCCCCGCGGCCGGGTGCTCCCATGAGCAGGACGCAAGAGGTACGGGGGGTGGGGTCAGGCGGGCTCGCGCTCCCGGAGGCGCTGGCTGACCACGGCGGAGATGCCGTCGCCGCGCATGGTCACGCCGTAGAGCGCGTCGGCGATCTCCATCGTCCGCTTCTGGTGGGTGATGACGATCAGCTGGGAGGCCT
>SCTD01000067.1 GCA_004299215.1 Frankiales bacterium
GTCGCGGCCCGCATCGCGCCGGTGGTGATCCTCACCGCCTTCAGCCAGCGGGACCTCGTCGAGCGGGCGCGTGAGGCGGGTGTCATGGCCTACCTGGTGAAGCCGTTCCAGCGCAAGGACCTGGTGCCGGCCATCGAGATGGCCGTCTCGCGGTTCGCCGAGCTGCTCGCGCTCGAGAAGGAGGTCGGCGACCTGGCTGGGCGGCTCGAGGCGCGCAAGCTCGTCGACCGGGCCAAGGGCGTGCTGCAGGTCGAGCAGGGGATGACCGAGCCGGAGGCCTTCCGGCACATCCAGCGGCGGTCCATGGACGAGCGTCGCTCGATGCGGGCGGTCGCTCAGGACGTCCTCGACGCCGCCGCGACCGGCACCGGGGCCTGATCGCCCAGGTCACGACCTCACAACGACCCGATCCCGTCTGCCGCCGGTGCCACGCGAGCGCCGGTGATCGCGCTAACGTCCGATCACCCTGAGCGCCGCAGCGTGCGGCGTCCCTTCGGTCAAATAGGAGACGGTGGATGGTTTCCCCCGCACGATCCTGGCGCATGCTGGCCGCCATCAGCGCCAGCGCCCTCGTCCTCGCCGCCTGCGGCGGAGGCGACGACGACGACACGGCTGACCCCGGCGCCAACGGCGACGTCGCCGCGGGCGACGGCACCCTGGTCATCGGCAGCCTGCTGCCGCAGACCGGCAACCTCGCCTTCCTCGGCCCGCCGGAGTTCGCCGGCGTCGAGCTCGCCATCAAGGAGATCAACGAGGCGGGTGGCGTCCTCGGCAAGGACGTCACCTACATCGAGGGTGACTCCGGTGACGCCCAGCAGGACGTCGCGAACCCGACCGTCGACCGCCTGCTGGCCGCGAAGGCCGACGTCATCGTCGGCGCCGCGTCCTCCGGCGTGTCGTTCACCGTCATCGACAAGATCACGTCGGCCGGCACGGTCATGTACAGCCCGGCCAACACGTCGCCGAAGTTCACCGACTACGCCGACAAGGGGCTGTACTTCCGCACCGCCCCGTCCGACGTCCTCCAGGGCCGCATCCTCGGCGAGACGATCCTCGCCGACGGCTGCACCAACGTCGGCATCCTGTCGCTGCAGGACCCGTACGGCGAGGGCCTGGCGGACAACGTCGGCTCGACCGTCACCGGCGGCGGCGGCACGCTGACCCCCGACGCCGCGGTCTTCTACGACCCGGCCGCGTCGAACTTCGACGCGCAGGTCAACCAGGTCAAGGCCGCCAACCCCGGCTGCATCGTCCTGATCGGCTTCGAGGAGTCGGCCAAGGTCATCCAGTCGATGGTCGCTGCCGGCGTCGGCCCGCAGCAGAAGCCGCTCTACCTGGTCGACGGCAACCTCGGCAACGCGCTCGGCGAGGACCTGCCCGCGGGCGTCCTCGAGGGCACCAAGGGCTCGCTGCCCGGCGCCGAGGCGACCGAGGAGTTCCGCAAGCGCCTCGCGACGGTCGACCCGGGTCTGAAGGACTTCAGCTACGCCGCTGAGTCCTACGACGCTGTCATCACCTCCGCGCTGGCGGCCATCGCGGCCGGTAACGACTCCGGTGAGGCCATCGCCAAGGAGCTGCCGGGCGTCACCCGCGACGGCGAGAAGTGCAGCACGTTCGCTGACTGCATCGCCCTCCTCGAGGACGACAAGGACATCGACTACGACGGTGTCAGCGGTCCGATCGAGCTGTCCGACAAGGGCGACCCGACCTCGGCCATCGTCGGCATCTACAGCTACGGCCCCGACAACAAGCTCGTCGCCGAGGTGGACTACCAGCCGGGCGAGCTCGAGTAGCACTCGCACCACCAGCACGTACGAAGGGCCCGTCGCAGCCGCGGCGGGCCCTTCGCGCTGCTCAGACGCGGCAGACGTCGCGGGCCAGCTCCTGCAGCTGCGACTGCAGCGAGGGCCCGGCCAGTGCCGGCGTCTGCACGGCCGCCCCGTCGCCGACGGCGACCACGAAGGGGAAGACCGCGCCGCGGCTGTTCTGGCTCAGCGCGTGCCCGTCGCACCGGGTCGGGGTCACCGACAGCGGCACCTCCACGCGCTCCGTCCCCGGGCCGAGCGCAGCCGGCAGCGACCCCCGGACGGTGAAGACGATGTGCCCGCCCGCCTCCAGGACGCGGACCGGCTCGTCGCCGGACCGCCGGGTCAGCACCAGCGAGCCGTCCAGCCGATCGCCGCGCCGCACCCAGGACTCGCCGAGCGAGAGGTCCACGACTGCGCGCACGGCGGCCAGCGCGCACTCCGAGGCGCGGAGCCGGGGGAGCAGCCCTCCCTCGGCCGAGAGCCGTACCAGCACCTCCTGCGCCGGCTCACCGTCCCTGCGGAGCACCATCCGGGCGGCGTCCGTCTCGCCGGGCAGCGGGTCCCCGCAGCGCGCCGCGCCGTACGCCACGGGGACGTCGACGCGGTCGCCCGGCGGCAGCACCACGTCGACCGGCGCTGACGGGACGGCGACGAAGCCGCGTGCCAGCAGCTGCACCCGCTCGACGACCAGGGGAGAGTCCCCGCTGTTGGTCGTCGTCACCGACAGCATCCGGAGCGGGGCGTCCGAGCGGTACTGCCGCACCGACGCCGACAGCTCCGCCGGCGCGACCGGCGGCGTCGCGCACGCCCCCAGCGCGAGGAGCAGCGCTGCCGACGCGAGCCGCACGTCAGGCCTTGGCGAGCGTCCCGAGGTAGAGCTCGATGACCTTGGGGTCGTTCATCAGGTCGGCGCCCGAGGCGGTGTAGGCGTTGCGGCCCTGGTCCAGGACGTAGCCGCGGTCGCAGATCTGCAGGCACCGGCGGGCGTTCTGCTCGACCATGATGATCGAGACGCCGGTCGCGTTGATCTGGCGGCAGCGGATGAAGACCTCGTCCTGCAGCGCCGGCGAGAGGCCGGCCGACGGCTCGTCGAGCAGCAGCACCGACGGGCTCGGCATCAGCGCGCGGCCCATGGCGACCATCTGCCGCTCGCCGCCGGAGAGCGAGCCGGCTCGCTGCTTGCGACGCGTGCCGAGCGCAGGGAAGAGCTCGGCGACGTAGTCGAAGCGCTCGTCGAACCTCTTGGGGTCGTGGTAGAGCCCCATCTGGAGGTTCTCCTCGATGGTCAGTCGAGGGAAGACGTTGTTGACCTGCGGGACGTAGCCCACGCCCATCTTGACGAGCTGGTGGGCCTTGTTGCCGGTGATCTCCTCGCCCCGCAGGGTGACCGTGCCGCTGCGGATGTTGACCAGGCCGAACATCGACTTCAGCAGCGTCGACTTGCCGGCGCCGTTCGGGCCGATGATGCCGACCAGCTCGCCCTCGGCGCAGTGCAGGTCGCAGCCGTTGAGGATGTTGACGCCCGGCAGGTAGCCGGCGAACAGGTCGTCGACCCGCACCAGCGCCCCCTCGGCGGCGGACAGGTGCGCCTCGCGGGCAGCGGCGTACGCCTGCTCCCGAGAGGTCTCGGCCTCGGCCTTGGCTCGACCCAGGGGGCTGCTCACGAGGACTCCCGCTCCGTCACGATGGCGTCGAGCTCGGCCTGCGCCTGCTCGAGGTGCTCCTGCTCCTCCTGCGCCGACAGCGGGGCGTCGTGGTGCGCCCCGAGGTAGGCGTCGATCACGGCCTGGTCGGACATCACGGTGTCCGGCGGGCCCTCGGCGACGATCTTGCCCTGGGCCATGACGACGACCCAGTCGCTGATGTCGCGGACCATGTCCATGTCGTGCTCGACGAACAGCACCGTCATGCCCTGCGAGCGCAGGTCCTTGACGTGGCCGAGCAGGGACTGGGTGAGGGCGGGGTTCACACCCGCCATCGGCTCGTCGAGCATCACCATCGTCGGCGCGACCATCAGCGCGCGGGCCATCTCGAGCAGCTTGCGCTGACCGCCGGACAGGCTGCCGGCGAAGTCGTTCTCCTTGGCGTCGAGCTTGAAGCGGCGCAGCAGGTCCCGTGCCCGCTCGTCGATCTCCGTCTGCTGGCCGGTCCACAGGCCGGGGACGAGGGCGCGGAAGAAGTTCTCGCCCTTCTGGCCGGTCGCGCCCAGGCGCATGTTGTCGAGGACGGTCAGTCGTGACAGCGCCTTGGTCAGCTGGAAGGTACGGACCATGCCGCGACGGGCGACGCGGTGCGCCGCCAGCCCGCCCAGGTCCTTGCCCTCGAACGACCAGCTGCCCTCGTTGGGCTTGTCGAAGCCGGTGAGCAGGTTGAAGAAGGTCGTCTTCCCCGCGCCGTTCGGGCCGATGAGCGCGGTGATCACGCCGCGCTGCACCTCGAGGTGCTCGACCTCCACGGCGGTGAGGCCGCCGAAGCGCCGGGTGACGCCGTCGGCGATCAGGATCGGGTCGGGCTTGGGGACTCCGGGGCGGGCCTCGACGTCGGCGAGCGCTGCCGCGGCGGCGCGGGCGGCCTCGGGCCGGTCGTCGGTGGGAACGGCGTCAGCGGGCATCGAGCGCCAGCTCCTTCTTGTCTCCGAAGATCCCCTGCGGGCGGAAGATCATGAGCGCCATCAGCAGCACCCCCACCAGGATGAACCGCACGATGCCGACCTGGTTGCTGTTCATCAGACTGGTCGGTATCACGTCGTTCGCCACGGCCTGGAAGAGCACGTTCTCCAGGAAGGTGAAGAAGCTGCTGAAGATGATCGCGCCGATCACCGGACCCAGCACCCTCCCTGCGCCGCCGAGGATCATCGCGGTGAACGCGAAGAAGGTCAGCAGGGTGCTGTAGTTGTCCGGTTGGACCGAGCTGTTGGCCAGGGCGAACATGAAGCCGCCGAGGGTTCCGAACAGACCGCCGAGGATCAGCGACTGCATCTTGTAGCCGACGACGTTCTTGCCCAGGCTGCGCACGGCGTCCTCGTCCTCGCGGATCGCCTTGAGCACACGCCCCCAGGGGCTGCGCATGAGCAGGTAGACCAGGATCGACCCGAGGATCACGAGGGTCCACCCGACGAGCAGCAGCCAGGCCCTGTTCTCGTTGTAGCTGATCGGCCCGATGCCGTACTGCCCGGGGCCGAGCGGGTTCAGGCTGTAGAACCCCTGCGAGAAGCCGGTGAGCCCGCTCGAGCCGCCCGTGATGTCACGCAGCGAGGCCGATCGCGCCACCAGGCGCAGCACCTCGGAGGAG
>SCTD01000679.1 GCA_004299215.1 Frankiales bacterium
GAACGTGCCCAGGGCCGGCAGCGGCACGCCCTGGGAGGGACCGGTGACGGTGCACTCGTGCACGAGTCCGCCCGGGTTCTCCTCGCCGCTCAGCCAGGTGCCCCACGGGCTCGGCCCGCCCGCGCAGTTCTGGCTCGTGCCGGTGAGGATGCGGTAGCCGGCGACGATCTCGCCGTCGGCACCGAAGCGCAGCGCACCCGCGCCACCTGCGCCGGGGACCTCGCTGTTGCTCGTGTAGACCCAGCCGCCGTCGTCCTGCGGGAAGACCGCGCCGCCATCCGGCGCGGGGTGCCAGGGGTACGCCGTTCCCGGCACGACCTCGCCGGTCACGGCCAGGACCCTGCTGCGGAAGCCGCCAGGCAGCAGCACGCCGTTGGCGTCGGCAGGACCGAGGGCGCCGTACGGACCCGGGCCGGGTCGGGCCGTGGCGGCGTACGCCCTGCTCCAGAACGACGGTCCGAGTGCGGTGACCCCCACGGCGAGGGCGGTGCTGCGCAAGAACGAGCGGCGGTCCACGAGAAGCCTCCAGGTCGACGACGGTGTGACCATGGAAGGCGAGCGGGTTGTCCGGCTGGTGAACCGATCTCGACGGGTCTGTTCACCCACGGGTCACCCGGCGGTCGGTTCCGCTGCCTAGCGTCGCCGCACGTGACCTCACTCAAGGAGCTGGAGTTCGACTCCCACGGCTTCTCGGTCGTCGACGTGACGCCGGGGCGCCTGCAGTTCGACACCTTCTTCATCTCCGACCGCGAGGACCCGCAGGCGACGGTCTCGTTCTACCGCGGCTACGTCAGCGAGAAGGGGAGTCGCACCGTGACGCGCGCCGCCGCACAGGTGCCGGCGCTGCGGGGTCAACGTGCGAGCTCGGGGTCGAGCGAGTAGCCGACCCCACGGACGGTGCGGATGTAGTCGACGCCGAGCTCGCTCCTGATGCGCCGGCGCAGCCGGTTGACGTGGGTCTTGAGGGTCTCCGACCGCTGACCGGAGCTGGGCCCCCACGCGGCTTCCATGAGCGTCTCGAAGGGGATGACGCGGCCGGCGTTCTCGGCCAGCACGAGCAGCACCTCGAACTCGCGCAGGGGGAGCGTGCGCTTGACCCCGTGGATCCGCAGCGAGAGGCCGGCCGGGTAGACCTCGATCTCGCCGACGCGCACGACGCGGTCGGGATCGCCGTCGCGCGGTGCCAGCGGGACGGCCAGTCGACTCACGACTCCTCCTGCGGCGTAGTGACTTCGAGCATCGCGATGAGCGGGGCTGGTCGGAATGTAGGACGAAACCGTGCGCCCTCGGAAGCGGTGGAGCCGCTTGCCGCCAGACGTTCACCGAGGGTTCACCTCCGCCTCGTCGCCCGGTCGCGTGCGCTGCCTACCGTCGCCGTCGACGACATCGTCCGAAGACCTCAGAAAGGGCCTTCCGTGCTCAGGACTACTCAGCTCGCTCGATCCGCGTCCCTCGTGGCAGCCCTTGCCTTGGCGCTCACCGCGTGCGGTGGGGCGGACGCGGGTGAGGGGGACGGCGACGACACCGCGCTGTCCGGCACCATCCAGATCGACGGTTCCAGCACCGTCGCCCCGCTGTCGGAGGCGGCCGCGGAGCTCTTCCAGGAGGAGCACTCCGGCGTGAACGTCGTCGTCGGCACCAGCGGCACCGGCGGCGGCTTCAAGAAGTTCTGCGCCGGCGAGACCGACATCTCCGACGCGAGCCGTCCGATCAAGGAGGAGGAGGCCGCGCTCTGCAAGCAGAACGGCATCGCCTACGAGGAGCTGACCGTCGCGAACGACGGCCTCGCGGTCGTGGTCAACCCGGAGAACGACTGGGCGACCTGCCTGACCGTCGAGCAGCTCAAGAAGATCTGGGAGCCCGGCAGTAAGGTCGGCAGCTGGAAGCAGGTGGACCCGGCGTTCCCGGACGAGCCGCTGAAGCTGTTCGGTCCTGGCACCGACTCCGGCACCTTCGACTACTTCACCGGGGAGGTCAACGGCGAGGAGGGCGCCAGCCGCACCGACTACCAGCCGTCGGAGGACGACAACGTCGTGGTGCAGGGCGTCCAGGGCAGCAAGGGCGCGATGGGCTACTTCGGTCTCAGCTACGTGCAGGAGAACGAGGGCGCCGTCAAGGCGGTCGAGGTCGACGGCGGCGACGGCTGCGTCGCTCCGTCCGCCGAGACCGTGCTGGACGGGACGTACACACCGCTCGGCCGTCCGCTGTTCATCTACATCTCCGACAAGGCGCTCGCGCGTCCGGAGGTGAAGGAGTTCACCACCTTCTACATCGAGAACGACGAGTCGATCGCCGAGCAGGCGCTCTACATCCCGCTCTCCGACGAGCAGCAGCAGGAGTCGCTCGACAAGGTGAAGAGCCTCTCCGGTACGCCGTGATCCTCGCACCCACGACCGTCGACCCGGCTCGCGCGATCCTGCGCAGCCGGGTCCGGCGCGGTGAGCGGCTCGTCGAGGCGGGCCTGGCCGCGGCCGCGTTCCTGTCGGTGGCCACCACCGTCGGCATCCTCGTGTCGCTGGCGGACGGCACCCGGGCGTTCCTCGCCGAGGTGCCGCTGAGCGACTTCGTGCTGGGCACGGTCTGGACACCGCTGTTCGCGAACGGCTCGTTCGGCGTGCTGCCGATCCTCAGCGCCACGCTGCTCATCACCGGCATCGCGATGGTGGTGGCCGTCCCGCTCGGCCTCGGTGCTGCGCTCTACCTGTCGGAGTACGCGTCGCCGCGCTCGCGCTCGGTGCTGAAACCGGTCCTCGAGGTGCTGGCCGGCATCCCCACGGTCGTGTTCGGGTTCTTCGCCATCAGCTTCGTCACGCCGAACGTCCTGCGTCCGCTGCTCGGTGACATCGGCATCTTCAACGCGCTGTCCGCCGGGCTCGTGATCGGGGTCCTCATCATCCCGATCGTCGCCTCGCTCAGCGAGGACGCGCTGTCCGCGGTGCCGCGTGCGATGCGCGACGGCGCCTCCGCTCTGGGTGCGACCAGGGCACGCGTGTCCCGGACCGTGGTGCTGCCGGCCGCCCTGTCCGGCGTCATCGCCTCCTTCGTGCTGGCGCTCTCCCGCGGCATCGGCGAGACGATGGTGGCGGTGATCGCCGCCGGCTCGATCGCGCAGCTGACCGCCGACCCGCGCGAGCCGATGCAGACGATGACCGCCTTCATCGCGCAGGCCGCCTCCGGCGACCAGCCGACCGGCTCGCTCGGCTACAACACGCTCTTCGCGGTGGGGTCCCTCCTCTTCGTCATCACGCTCGCCGTCAACGTGCTCAGCATCCGCCTCGTGCGGCGCTTCAGGGAGGTGTACGAGTGAGCACGCCGGTGCTCGGACGCGCTCCCAGCCGCGAGCGCTGGAACGGCCGGCTCTTCCAGGCGGTGCTGCTGGCCTGCCTCGGTGTCGGGATCCTGGTCCTCGCGGTGCTGCTCTACGACGTGGTGACCACCGGTGCCGGCCGCTTCAACCTGGACCTGGTGCGCAACATGCCGTCGGGCCGACCGCTCAGGGCCGGCATCCAGTCGGCGATGCTCGGGACGATCTGGGTGATCGTGCTGGTCGCGGCGATGACCGTGCCGCTCGGCGTCGCCACCGCGGTCTACCTCGAGGAGTACGCCGACCCTGCTCGGTGGTGGAACCGGCTGATCGAGCTGAACATCCAGAACCTGGCCGCCGTGCCGAGCGTCGTCTACGGGATTCTCGGCCTGGCCGTCTTCAACCGGGCGCTGGGGTTCGGCGGGTCGGTGCTCGCCGTCGCTCTCACCCTGTCGTTGCTCGTGCTGCCGATCATCATCATCTCGTGCCGAGAGGCCATCCGAGCCATCCCCACATCCATCAAGGAGGGCTCGCTCGCGCTCGGCGCGACCCGGCTGCAGACCGTGTGGCGGTCGATCCTGCCGAACGCGATCCCGGGAACGGCGACCGGCGCGATCCTGGCGCTGTCCCGCGCCATCGGCGAGGCCGCTCCCGTGCTCCTGGTCGCCGGCGGCCTGGTCTTCATCACCTTCAACCCCGAAGGCGTGCTCAGCCAGACGACGGTGCTTCCCGTGCAGATCTTCAACTACGTGAGCCGCCCCCAGGAGGAGTTCCGGGTCGTCGCCGCCGCGGCGATCCTGGTGCTGCTGCTGATCCTGCTCGCCATGAACTCCCTCGCCATCTTCATCCGGAACCGGTTCCACCGGCCGTGGTGAGCCCGCCGTACGACACCCCCGATCGAGGACACGACGTGACCGCTCCGCTCAGCCGCCTGGACGTGCGCCCCTTCGTCGAGGACGGAGCGTCCCCCGCCAGCACCGTGCTCGCGGTCGCCTCCCTCGACGTGTACTACGGCGAGCACAAGGCGGTCAGAGACGTCGCGCTGGAGATCGGCAGCGGTGAGATCACCGCGCTCATCGGGCCGTCCGGGTGCGGCAAGAGCACCGTGCTCCGCTGCCTCAACCGGATGAACGACCTCATCCCGAGCGCGCGGGTGGAGGGGAGCGTGACCTACCACGGGCAGGACATCTACGCCGACGACGTCGACGCCATCGAGGTGCGCCGCCGCATCGGCATGGTCTTCCAGAAGCCGAACCCGTTCCCCAAGTCGATCTACGACAACATCGCGTACGGCCCCAAGGTCAACGGCACCAGGAAGGGCCTCGACGACATCGTCGAGGAGAGCCTGACCCGCGCGGCGCTGTGGGACGAGGTCAAGAACAAGCTCACGAGCAACGCGTACGGGCTGTCCGGCGGACAGCAGCAGCGGCTGTGCATCGCGCGGGCGATCGCGACCCGTCCCGAGGTGATCCTCATGGACGAGCCGTGCTCAGCGCTCGACCCCATCGCCACCGCCAAGATCGAGGACCTCATGGAGGAGCTGAAGCGCGACTACACGATCGTCATCGTCACGCACAACATGCAGCAGGCGGCCCGGGTCTCCGACCGCACGGCGTTCTTCACCGCGGAGAGCGACCCCGACACCGGGCAGCGCACGGGAGTGCTCGTCGAGTACAACCCGACGGCCCGCATCTTCAGCAACCCGGACGACCCGCGGACCGAGGGCTACATCACGGGCCGCTTCGGCTGACGCTCACACGCGTCGCAGGTCCAGCCCCTCGTCCTGCAG
>SCTD01000735.1 GCA_004299215.1 Frankiales bacterium
GCCGAATCGGCCGTGCGCGAAATCGTTGGTAACAGCACCATGGATTCCGTGCTCTACGAGCAGCGCGACGCCATCGCCGCCGAGCTGGTCAAGTCGATCCAGAACCAGGTCAACAAGCTCAAGGCCGGTGTCACCGTCGTCACTGTCAACGTGCAAAGCGTGCAGGCGCCCGAGCAGGTGCAGACTGCGTTTGACGATGCATTCAAGGCCGGCGCGGATCGCGAGCGCCTCAAGAACGAAGGCCAGGCCTACGCCAACGACGTGATCCCCAAGGCGCAGGGCACGGCGGCACGTCTGCGTGAGGAAGCCGCTGGTTATGCGGCCCGCGTGGTGGCTCAGGCAGAGGGTGATGCCCAACGCTTCAAGTCCGTGCTGGCCGAGTACCAGAAGGCCCCCGGCGTGACCCGCGATCGCCTCTACATCGACACCATGCAGCAGGTCTACAGCAACGTCACCAAGGTGATGGTGGACTCCCGTCAGGGCTCCAACCTGCTGTATCTGCCGCTGGACAAGATCATGCAATTGTCTTCCCCGGGTGGGGCTGTGCCTGTGACCCCGGTGCCTGCAGCCACGCAAGGCAATAGCAGCGCCGGTGCCGACGCACCTGCATCGTCTAGCGCCGCTGCGGTCAATCAGGACGTCCGCTCGCGGGACGGCCTGCGCAGCCGTGACCGTGACGCTCGTTGAGCCGCGCAGCAAGGACAGGCAAGGAATCTGACAATGAACCGATTTGGCATCATCCTTGGCGGCTTCGTGCTGGCCATCATCATCGCGGCATCGACCCTGTTCGTGGTCGATCAGCGGCAGTTTGCGGTTGTTTACGCGCTGGGCGAAATCAAGGCAGTGATCAGTGAGCCTGGGCTCAAGATGAAGCTGCCGGCGCCTTTGCAAAACGTGGTTTTCCTGGATCGCCGGATCCAGACCCTGGACAGCACCGAGTCGCGCCCCATTTTCACGGCCGAGAAAAAGAGCCTGGTCATTGACTGGCTGGTCAAGTGGCG
>SCTD01000680.1 GCA_004299215.1 Frankiales bacterium
GCCGGGGTCCCGTCGCCCGGTCGCCACGGCCCCCGACTCGCCATGGACGTACGCCCAGGTGCGGTCGAGCAGCTCTCGTGGGATGACCGTGTCCTGCTCGCCCTGCGCGACCAGGACCGGGACGCCTGCCAACCGACCCGGGGTCGTCGGCACGCCGGCGTCGAAAGGCAGTGTCCCGTAGAGGATCGCGGCGCCCGCGTAGCGACTCGGGTCATCCAGCAGCAGACCGCCGGCGAACGCCGCGCCGCCGCTGAAGCCGACGAGCACCACCGGCCGCCCGGAGGGGGCCACCGCGTCGAGCCAGCTGCGGAACCAGTCCATGGTCTCGCGCAGCGACTCTGCGACCGGCCGACCGATGCCCCGGTTGGCGAACCACGCGTAGCCGCCGCCCTCGGCTATCGGGGCCCGCACGGCAACGTACGCCGGGCCGGCCGGAAGGCTCTGCGCCAACGACGCGACGTCCTGCTCGGAGCTCCCCCGACCGTGCAGCAGCACGACCAGCGGCGCCTCCGGGTCCGCGGACCCGGAGGCGACCACGACCGGCGGCGGGAAGCCGCTCACGAGCCGGCACCCCCGGGGACGAGCTGCCCGGCCGTGCGCACCCCGGTCCACCGGGCGACCTCGCGGTCCAGGTCGAGACGGTCGACGGGGGCGGCGTTCTCGTACTCACCCCACGCCTCCCGCGGCAGCATCCACATGATCTCGAACTCGTTGCCGTCCGGGTCGACGCCGTAGAGGCTCTTCGTCGCACCGTGGCTGCTCTCGCCGCCGAGCGCGCCGGCGTTGGCGAGGACGTACCGCGCCTCGACGAGCTCGTCGACGGTGTCCACCTGCCAGGCGAGGTGGTAGAGGCCGATGCCACCCGGCCGCTTCGGCGGCGCTGTCGCGCCGACGCCGAACAGCCCCAGGTCGTGGTGGTTCCCGCTGCGCGGCAGCCGCAGGAAGGCGGCATTCGCGCGGGGCTCGCGCGCGATCACCTGCATGCCCATGACCTCGGTGTAGAACCGCTCGGCCCGGCCGAGGTCGGCGACGAAGAGCACAGCGTGGTTGAGCCGGACCGGGTTGACGGTGGTCATGACGCACTCCTTTGATTGAGGACTCAACTATCGTCAACTGCCCGTCGGCGCCGTTGTTCCCGGCGGCTTCAGCCCGGCAGGTCGAACCGCGCGCGCTCGCCCTCCGGCACCAGGTCGAGGTAGTCGGGGTGCTTGGCGATCCAGCCCCGGATGAACGGGCAGTACGGCAGCACCTGCGTCCCGCGCTCGCGCAGGGCGTCGAGGGCTCCCTTCGCGAGAGCCGAGCCGATGCCCTGGCCTTCGTACGCGCTCTCGACCACGGTGTGGGTGATAGCCAGCGCGGACCCCTCGGCGCGGTACTCGGTGTAGCCGGCGACGGCGCCGTCGACCCGGATCTCGAAGCGGCCGGCGGCCGGGTCGTCCACGACGGTGCGCTCGCTCACGGGGGTTCTCCTCTGCGGGGCCCTCAGGTTAGGGGCGGCCCTCCGCGGGCCGGCCGCCACCGTGACCGCCGCGTCCTCCACCGACGCCGGTCCCTGACGGCAGGGGCCCTCAGCCGAGGCGGACGCGCTCACCGAACCGCGGCACCACGGCCAGCCAGCCCAGCTCGTGCGAGATCCGGTCGGCGAGCGCCCGCGCGGACTTCGGCTCGCCGTGGTTGACGAAGCAGGCCTCGGGCGGCTCCGGCAAGCGGCCCAGCCAGG
>SCTD01000681.1 GCA_004299215.1 Frankiales bacterium
GGCCACGTCGCGCTGGCCGCGGCCGTGGCGTCGTACGAGCAGTGGCTGCGCGACGAGGGTGCCGAGCTGCACGAGCTGCTCCGCGCCGCCTTCGACGCGCTGCAGATCAGCCTGCCGGTCGCTCCAGCAGACCGCGGTCGCGCAGCACCTGCACGACCTCCTCGGCGGCCTCCTCGGGGCTGAGCGCGCTGGTGTCGATGCGGATCTCGGGGTTCTCCGGTGGCTCGTACGGGCTGTCGATGCCGGTGAAGTCCGGCAGCTCACCGCGCCGCGCCTTCGCGTAGAGACCCTTGGTGTCCCGCGACTCCGCGACCTCGAGGGGCGTGTCGACGTGCACCTCGAAGAACTCGCCCTCCTCCACCAGGGCACGCGCGACCGCGCGCTCGGTGCGGAACGGCGAGATGAAGGAGACCAGCACGACGAGCCCCGCGTCGACCATCAGCCGGCTCACCTCGGCGACCCGGCGGATGTTCTCCTTGCGCGCCGCGTCGTCGAACCCGAGGTCCTGGTTCAGGCCGTGCCGGACGTTGTCCCCGTCGAGCAGGTAGGTGTGCACGCCGAGGGCGTGCAGCCGCTTCTCCACGAGGTTCGCGATCGTCGACTTGCCCGCACCCGACAGGCCGGTGAACCAGATGACCCCGGGACGGTGCCCCATGAGGGCGCCGTGCGCGGCCTTGTCGACCTGCACGGCCTGCCAGTGCACGTTGTGCGAGCGGCGCAGCGGGGCGCGCAGCAGGCCGGCTGCGACGGTGTCGTTGCTGAGCCGGTCGATGACGATGAAGCCGCCGGTGTCGCGGTTCTCGCTGTAGGGGTCGAACGCGATCGCACGGTCGAGCCGCACGTCGCAGATGCCGATCTCGTTGAGCTTCAGCGTCGGCGCGGGCAGCTGCTCCAGCGTGTTCACGTCGATGAGGTACTCCGGGCCCGAGATCGTCGCGCCGACCGTCCGGGTGCCCGCCTTGACGAGGTAGGCCCGACCGGGCTGCAGCTCGTCCTCGCTCATCCACACGACGTGCGCGGAGAACTGGTCCGCGCTCGGCGCGGGAGAGTCCGCCGCGCACAGCACGTCGCCTCTGCTGCAGTCGATCTCGTCGGCCAGCGTGAGCGTGACCGACTGACCGGTGACGGCCTCCTGCAGGTCCCCGTCGAGGGTGACGATCCGCGCCACGGTGCTCGTCGTACCCGCCGGCACGACGCGCACGGCGTCGCCGACCGCGACCTTGCCGGACACGATCGTCCCCGCGAAGCCGCGGAAGTCGAGGTCCGGGCGGTTGACCCACTGCACCGGCAGCCGGAAGGGCGCGCTGACGCGGTCGTCGTCGACCTCGACCGCCTCGAGGTAGCCCATCAGCGTCGGTCCGGAGTACCACGGCGTGTGCTCCGACAGCGTGGTGATGTTGTCGCCGCGCAGCGCCGACAGCGGGATGCAGGTGACGTCGGCCAGGCCGATCTCCTCGGCAAAGGCGCGGTAGTCCTTCTCGATCCGCTCGAAGACCTCCTGCGAGTAGTCGACGAGGTCGAGCTTGTTGACGGCGACCGCGACCTTCTCGATGCCGAGCAGCCGCACCAGGTAGGAGTGTCGCCGGGTCTGCGTCATCACGCCGTGCCGGGCGTCGACCAGGATCACGGCGACGTCGGTGGTCGAGGCGCCGGTGACCATGTTGCGGGTGTACTGCTCGTGGCCCGGGGTGTCGGCGACGATGAACTTGCGCGTCTCGGTGGAGAAGAAGCGGTACGCCACGTCGATCGTGATGCCCTGCTCCCGCTCGGCACCCAGGCCGTCGACGAGAAGTGCGAAGTCGAGCTCGTCCCCCTGCGTGCCGACCTTCTTGGAGTCCACGGCGAGCGCCGCCATGTGGTCCTCGAAGACCATGTGCGAGTCGTAGAGCAGCCGCCCGATCAGGGTGCTCTTGCCGTCGTCGACGCTGCCGCAGGTGATGAAGCGCAGCAGGCTCTTGTGCTCGTGCGCGAGCAGGTAGGCGTCGATGTCGGTCGCGATGAGGTCGGAGGTGTGCGCCACTAGAAGTAGCCCTCCTGCTTCTTCTTCTCCATCGAGCCGGAGGAGTCGTGGTCGATGACCCGGCCCTGCCGCTCCGAGGTGGTGGTCAGCAGCATCTCCTGGATGATCTCGGGCAGCGTCGCCGCGGTGCTCTCGACCGCTCCGGTCAGCGGGTAGCAGCCGAGCGTGCGGAAGCGCACGCTGCGCAGCTGCGGCACCTCACCCGGCAGCAGCCGCATCCGGTCGTCGTCGACCATGATCAGCGTGCCGTCTCGCTCGACGACGGGTCGCTCGGCGGAGAAGTAGAGCGGCACGATCGGGATGGACTCCAGGTGGATGTACTGCCACACGTCGAGCTCGGTCCAGTTGGACAGCGGGAAGACGCGCACGCTCTCGCCGGGGCTGCGCCGCACGTTGTAGAGGCTC
>SCTD01000682.1 GCA_004299215.1 Frankiales bacterium
CCCGGCGGGAGGCATCGGCGGCAGCCCCCGCACCGCGACCAGCGCGGCGAGGAAGGTCACGGCGTCCAGGCCGTACGCCGCGCCGTAGCCGAAGCGCGCCACCAGCACCCCGGCGAGCAGCGGCCCGAGCGTCACGGCCAGGTTGAACTCCACCTGCTTCAGGGCGTTCGCCGACGGCAGCAGCTCCTTGCGCAGCAGCCGAGGGACGAAGGCCTGCCGGGCCGGCGAGTCGATCGCGAACAGCGCCGCCTGGCAGGCGACGACGCCGTAGAGCAGCAGCGTCGAGCCGACGCCCGCGACGGCCTGCGCCAGGAGCACGCAGGCCAGCACCAGCTGCCCGGAGACCGTGACGAGCACCAGCCTGCGGCGGTCCACCGCGTCGGCGATCGCGCCGCCGTACAGCCCGAAGACGACCAGGGGCACCAGCCCGGCCACGCCGACCAGCCCGACAGCGGCGGCGGAGCGCGTCTGCGCGTAGACCTGCAGCGGCACCGCGACGGTGGTGACCTGGGTGCCGACGACGGACACTGCCTCGCCGAAGAGCAGCCGGCGGTACGGGCGCGACTCCCGCAACGGGGTCAGGTCGAGCGCCGCGCCACGGAGCCGCGCGGTGAGGCCGTGCCGGGACTCCGCCGAGGGGCGCGTCACCGGCTCACGGCGACAGCCGCTCGACGACCCAGCCGTCGGCGGTGGAGCGGAAGCGCAGCCGGTCGTGCAGCCGGTCCGGGCGGCCCTGCCAGAACTCCACGGCGGTCGGCGTCAGCCGCAGCCCGCCCCAGAAGTGCGGCACCGGGACGTCCTGCCCGGCGAAGCGCTCCTCGAGCTCGGCCCGGCGCGCCTCCAGCGCGCCGCGCGAGGGGATGACCGCCGACTGGTGCGAGGCCCAGGCGCCGATCTGCGCCCCCCGGGGCCGGGTGCGGAAGTAGGCCTCGGTCTGCGCGCGCGGGACCTGCGCCACCGCGCCCTCCACCACGACCTGCCGCTCCAGGTCGAACCACGGGAAGAGCAGCGTCGCCCGCGGGTTCTCGGCCACCTCGCGCGCCTTGCGCGAGGTGAGGTTGGTGAAGACGACCAGCCCGGCCTCGTCGAACCCCTTGAGCAGCACCGTCCGTGCGCTCGGCGCAGCGTCACCGGATGCCGTCGCCAGGACCACCGCGTTGGGCTCCCGCAGCGACTGCGCCTCGGCGAGCCACCGGCCCAGCTGCGCCCACCACGTGGGGGCGAGGTCCGCCTCGGCGAGCCCGGTCAGCGCGTACTCCCGGCGCAGCTGCGCCAGCGGCCGCTCGCTCGTCACCGGCGAGAGGCTACGGCCCGGGGCAGCCCGACCCGCCGAGCGCCCCGTCCGGCAAGATGGACCGCGGGCCCGAACGGCCCGCAGACTCCCCCCGCTGTCACACGAGGAGCCGCTACATGGCTGACGAGACGCTGTTCAAGCCCGGCCTCGAGGGCGTCATCGCCTTCGAGTCGGAGATCGCCGAGCCCGACAAGGAGGGCAGCGCGCTCCGCTACCGCGGCGTGGACATCGAGGAGCTCGTCGGCAACGTCAGCTTCGGCAACGTGTGGGGCCTGCTCGTCGACGGCAAGTTCAACCCGGGCCTGCCCCCGGCAGAGCCGTTCCCGCTGCCGGTGCACTCGGGCGACATCCGCGTCGACGTGCAGTCCGCGATCGCCATGCTGGCCCCGTCGTGGGGGCTGCAGCAGATGCTCGACATCGAGCCCGAGCAGATCCGCGACGACCTGGCCCGCATCTCGGTCATGACGATGTCCTACGTCGCGCAGTCCGCCCGCGGGCTCGGCCGTCCGATGGTGCCGCAGTCGGAGATCGACAAGGCGAAGACGATCGTCGAGCGCTTCATGATCCGCTGGAAGGGCGAGCCCGACCCGGCCCACACCAAGGCGGTCGACGCCTACTTCGTCTCCGCCGCCGAGCACGGCATGAACGCCTCGACCTTCACGGCGCGGGTCATCGCCTCCACGGGCGCCGACGCCGCCGCCGCCGTCTCGGGCGCCATCGGCGCGCTCTCCGGCCCGCTGCACGGCGGTGCTCCCAGCCGCGTGCTCACGATGCTCGACGACGTCGAGAAGAGCGGTGACCCGGTCAAGTACGTCAAGGGCCTGCTCGACCGCAAGGAGCGCCTGATGGGCTTCGGGCACCGCGTCTACCGCGCCGAGGACCCGCGGGCCCGCGTCCTGCGTCGCACGGCGAAGGAGCTCGGCTCGCACCGCTACGAGGTGGCCGACGCGCTCGAGAAGGCGGCGATCGAGGAGCTCACCGACCGCTACCCGGACCGCCCGCTGCGCACCAACGTCGAGTTCTGGTCGGCCGTCGTGCTCGACTTCGCCGAGGTCCCGGCGCACATGTTCACCTCGATGTTCACCTGCGCCCGGACCGCCGGCTGGAGCGCGCACATCCTCGAGCAGAAGAAGCTCAACAAGCTGATCCGTCCCTCGGCGAAGTACGTCGGACCCGCTCCGCGCTCCGTCGCCTCGGTCGAGAGCGGCCAGCTGCCCGTGGGGAACCAGGTCTGATGATCGAGATCCCGCGGGACCTGCTGCCCGCCGACGGCCGCTTCGGCGCCGGGCCGAGCAAGGTCCGGCCCGCCCAGCTCGACGCGCTGGTCGCGACCGGCCGCTCCTACCTCGGCACCTCGCACCGGCAGGCGCCCGTGCGCGACCAGGTCGGCCGGCTGCGCAGCGGGCTCCGCTCGCTGTTCTCCCTGCCGGACGGCTACGAGGTCGTGCTCGGCAACGGTGGCGCCACGGAGTTCTGGGACATCGCGACGTTCGGGCTGATCGAGAGGAGGTCCCAGCACCTGTCCTTCGGCGAGTTCTCCTCGAAGTTCGCGACGGCGGCGACGGCCACCCCCTTCCTCGACGAGCCGTCGGTCGTGACGAGCGAGCCGGGCACGCACCCGCTGCCGGTGGCCGAGGCCGGCGTCGACCTCTACGCGCTGACCCACAACGAGACCTCGACCGGCGTGATGATGCCGATCGCGCGCGTCGACGGCGCCGACGACGGTGCGCTGGTCGCGGTCGACGCGACCAGCGGCGCCGGCGGCCTGCCGGTCGACGCATCGCAGTTCGACGTCTACTACTTCAGCCCGCAGAAGTGCTTCGCCTCCGACGGCGGGCTGTGGATCGCGCTGATGTCCCCGGCTGCCCTGGAGCGGGTGGCGCGCATCGCGAGCAGCGGTCGCTGGGTGCCGGCGTCGTACGACCTCACCATCGCGATCGACAACTCGGCGCTGGACCAGACCTACAACACCCCGTCGCTGTCGACGATCTTCCTGATGGCCGAGCAGGTCGACTGGATCAACGGCCAGGGCGGGCTGGACTGGGCGGTCTCGCGCACCCGCGAGTCGAGCGAGGCGCTCTACGGCTGGGCGGACAAGAGCCCGGTGGCGTCGCCGTTCGTGAGCGAGCCGGCCATGCGCTCGCAGGTCATCGGCACGATCGACCTCGACGGGTCCGTGGACGCCGCCGCGGTGGCCAAGGCCCTGCGGGCCAACGGCATCGTGGACACCGAGCCCTACCGCAAGCTCGGCCGCAACCAGCTGCGCATCGCGATGTTCCCGGCCATCGACCCCGCTGACGTCCAGGCGCTCACGGCCTGCATCGACCACGTGGTGGAGAAGCTGTCCTGAGCGAGCCGGAGCCGCTGCCGCAGGCCTGGGTCCCGCGCGTCCTCAACGTCGCACTGGCCGTGCTCCTGCTGCTGCTCGTGGCACCCGCGGTGGGGGCCTTCGGCGGCAAGCCGTGGTACGTCCAGGCCTTCTTCGTCGGCTTCGGCATCCCGGTGCTGCTGCTGGTCGCGGCGTGCCTGGCGTCCGCGCTGCGGCCGGGCTCGCTCGGCCGGGCGCTGCGCCGCGCCCGGGGGAGGAAGCGGACGAATCACCCGAACGGCCCTACGCTGAGTGGTCCGTCCGGCCGAGACTGACTGGACAAGTGGTCGCCACGGATGGGGGGGTCGTCAGCAT
>SCTD01000683.1 GCA_004299215.1 Frankiales bacterium
CGGGATGCTCCCCGGCATGGGTCAGATGAAGGAGGCCCTCGCGCAGGTCGACGACAAGGACATCGACCGCATCGCCGCCATCATCCGGCGCGACCCGTTGAGGATCTTCGGCGTGCGGCGCTCCTGCGGCGTCATCGACCGGATGATGGCGGCGATGCGGTCGATGTCCTTGTCGTCGACCTGCGCGAGGGCCTCCTTCATCTGACCCATGCCGGGGAGCATCCCGAGCAGGCTGGTCAACGAGCCCATCTTCTTGACCTGGACCATCTGCTCGAGGAAGTCCTCGAGGTCGAAGTCCTTGCCCTCCATCATCTTCCCGGCCATGCGCTCGGCCGTGTCCTGGTCGAAGGACTTCTCGGCCTGCTCGATGAGCGTGAGCACGTCGCCCATGCCGAGGATCCGCGAGGCCATCCGCTCGGGGTGGAAGACGTCGAAGTCGCCGAGCTTCTCGCCGGTGGAGGCGAACAGGATCGGCTGGCCGGTCAGGTGCCGGACCGACAGCGCCGCACCACCGCGCGCGTCGCCGTCCAGCTTGGTGAGGACGACGCCGGTGAAGCCGACGCCCTCCTGGAAGGCCTGCGCGGTGACGACGGCGTCCTGGCCGATCATCGCGTCGACGACGAAGAGCACCTCGTCGGGCTGCACGGCGGCGCGGATGTCGGCAGCCTGCTTCATGAGCTCGGCGTCGATGCCCAGGCGCCCGGCGGTGTCGACGACGACGACGTCGTGGTTCATCCGCACGGCGTGCTCCACGCCGCGGCGGGCCGCGTCGACCGGGTCACCGACGCCACTGCCCTCGTAGGGCGCGAAGACGTCGACACCGGCCTGGCCGCCGACGACCTGCAGCTGCTGGACGGCGTTGGGGCGCTGCAGGTCGCTGGCGACGAGCAGCGGCGCGTGGCCCTGCGCCTTGAGGTGCTTGGCGAGCTTGCCGGCGAGCGTCGTCTTGCCGGCGCCCTGCAGGCCGGCGAGCATGATCACGGTCGGCGGGGTCTTGGCGAAGCGGAGGAGCCTGGTCTCGCCGCCGAGGATCGCGATGAGCTCCTCGTTGACGATCTTGATGACCTGCTGGGCGGGGTTCAGCGCCTGGCTGACCTCGGACCCGCGGGCCCGCTCCTTGACGTTGCCGATGAACGCCTTGACCACCGGCAGCGCGACGTCGGCCTCGAGCAGCGCGATGCGGATCTCGCGCGCCGTGCTGTCGATGTCGGCGTCGGACAGCCGGCCCTTGCCGCGCAGGCTGGTGAAGACCTTGTCGAGCCGGTCGCTCAGGGTGTCGAACACCGGGTCAGCCTAGCCGCGGGCGGATCAGCCCAGGGCGGCGAGCAGGGAGTCGCGCAGCGCCGCGCGCGCGGCCTCGTCGGCGAGCTTCCCGCCGTCGGGTCCCACGACGTAGAACGCGTCGACCACGTCGGCGCCGAGGGTGGAGATGTGGGCGGTGCGCACGTCGAGCCCGGCCGCCGCGATCGCCCCGGTGATCCGGTGCAGCACCCCGAGGGCGTCCGCCGCGTGCACCTCCACCACCGTCGCGCTGTCCGACGCGTCGTCGATGAGACGTACGACCGGAGCGGCCGCGGGCAGGCCGGTCCGGTCTGCGTACGCCGCCTCGCGGCTGGCCAGCACGGCCTCGAGGTCGAGCTCGCCCGCGAGCGCCCGGCGCAGGTCGACCTGCACGACGGTCCAGTCCGGCAGCGCGCCGAAGCGCGGCTCGACGCGGCAGACCGTCACCGCCGTCGCGCCTCGCGAGAAGACCGAGGCCGACCGCACGTCCAGCTTGTGCAGCGCCAGCACGCCGGTCGTCAGCGACAGCAGTCCGGGGGCGTCCGGCGCCACGACGGTGACCTCGTCGCCGTCGGCCTCCAGCAGCGGGCCACCGGCGGCGACGAGCTGCTCCTGCCGCTCCCCCAGCGGCAGCGGGCCAGGTGGCCGTGCGCCTGCCAGCAGCGTCTGCGCCCGGCGGACGAGCTCGCCGACGAGCCCCGCCTTCCACGACGACCAGGCTGCGGGACCGGTCGCGGCGGAGTCCGCCTCGGTCAGGGCGTGCAGCAGCTCGAGCACCTCGCCGCTGCCGACCGCGTCGGCGACAGCCTGCGCGGTGGCGGGGTCGGCGAGGTCGCGGCGGGTCGCGACGTCGGGCAGCAGCAGGTGGTGCTCGACCATCGCGACGAGCACGTCGACGTCGGCGGGCGGCAGGCCGAGCCGCGGACCCAGCTCGGCGACCACGCGCATGCCGACCTCGGTGTGGTCGCCCGGCAGGCCCTTGCCGATGTCGTGCAGCAGGGCACCGAGCAGTAGCAGGTCCGGTCGCGAGACGCGCCGGGTGAGCGCTGCTGCGGCGGCAGCGGCCTCGACGAGGTGCCGGTCGACGGTGAAGCGGTGGTAGCTGTTGCGCTGCGGCTTGCTGCGCACCGGCTCCCACTCCGGGAGCAGCCGCACCAGCAGGCCGGCCTGGTCCAGCGCCTCCATCACGGCCACGGCGGGCGGACCTGCCGCGAGCAGCCGCACCAGCGCGTCGAGCGCCGGGCCCGGCCACGGGACGGGGAGGTCCGGGCACTCGGCGGCGAGGCGGGTGAGGGTGTGGGGCGCGATCGGCAGGTCGGCGCGGGCGGCCGCGACGGCCACCCGGAGGACCAGGGCGGGGTCCGTCGCCGGCGTCGCGTCGCGGGCCAGCACGACCTCGCCGTCCTGCTCCACGACGTCGTCGGCGAGCGGCCGGCGGACCGGCTCGGCGCTGCGCCGGCCGAGCAGCCGCCGGCGGGCCGGCGGGCGGACGCGCCGCCAGGTGGTGTCGCTCTCGTACGCGATGGTGCGCCCGGCTGAGGACACCGCCGCCATCAGCGCGTCTGCGTCGGCGAGCCCGAGCGCAGTCGCGACGGCGTCCTGCTCCTGCAGCAGCAGCCGGTCGACGACGCGCCGGCCGCTGCCGGCGGTGCGCCGGTGCAGCTCGCCCCGGACGTCCAGCAGCAGGTCCAGGGCGTCCCGCACGGGAGCATGGGGCGGGTCGGTCAGCTGCGCCGCGGCGAGCGCCTGCAGCGCGTGGACGTCGCGCAGCCCCCCGCGGGAGCTCTTCAGGTCGGGCTCGAGAAGGAAGGCGACCTCGCCCTCGGTACGGGCCCGCTCCAGGACGGCCTCGCGCAGCTCGGGCAGCCGCTTGGCCGCGCCGGCCCGCCAGGCCGCGCGGGTGCGGCTCAGCAGCGTCGCGCTGAGCGAGGCGTCGCCGGCGACGTGCCGGGCGTCGAGCAGGCCGAGGGCGGCCTTCAGGTCCCCGGCCGCGACCGCCAGCGCCTCGTCGACGGTGCGCACGGAGTGGTCGATGGAGACCCCGGAGTCCCACAGCGGGTACCAGAGCGCATCGGCGACCTTGGCCACGTCGGGACGGCTCTCGTGCACGAGCACCAGGTCGAGGTCGCTGCCCGGCGCCACCTCGCGACGGCCGAGCCCCCCGACCGCCACCAGGGCGATGCCGGGCCCCGGGTCGCCGAGCAGGGCGGCGAGCTGCTCGTCGTACAGCCGGACGAGCGCGGCACGCAGCGCGGCGCCGGTGACCGAGCGATCGGTCACCAGCGCCGCGCGCGCGTCCTGCAGAGGGGTCAGGGCGTCCCCTCGTCCTGCGTCACAGCGCTTCGGCCCCGCGCTCCCCGGTGCGCACGCGCACGACGTCCTCGACCGGGGTCGACCAGACCTTGCCGTCACCGATGGAGCCGGTGGAGGCCGCCGCGACGATCGCGTCGACCACGCGGGTGGCGTCGGCGTCGTCGACCAGCACCTCGATGCGGGTCTTCGGGACGAACGCGACGGTGTACTCCGCACCGCGGTAGACCTCGGTGTGCCCGCGCTGCCGGCCGAAGCCCTGCACCTCGCTGACCGTCATGCCCTGGACGCCGATCGCCTCGAGGGCGGCCTTGACGTCGTCCAGCTTGAACGGCTTGACCACCGCGGTGACGAGCCTCATAGGGCGTCGACTCCCCTCTCACCCGTGCGGACCCGGACGACCTCGTCGACGGGAGTGCTCCAGACCTTGCCATCACCGATCGCTCCGGTCTGCGCCGACTTGGCGATGACCTCGATGACGTCGGCCGCGTCGGCGTCGTCGACCAGCACCTCGATCCGCACCTTCGGCACGAACGCGACGGTGTACTCCGCACCGCGGTAGACCTCGGTGTGCCCGCGCTGCCGGCCGAAGCCCTGCACCTCGCTGACCGTCATGCCCTG
>SCTD01000684.1 GCA_004299215.1 Frankiales bacterium
GCCCAGCAGCACCGTCAGCAGGTGCAGCAGCAGCAGGACCGCCGCTGCCAGCGCCGCGCCGCTCCAGACCGGCAGCCGACCGGGATCGCCCGCCAGCACCGCCGTCACGGCGTCGGCGTGCGTGCTGCCGGCCGGGGCGAGCGCGACCGTCGTCGCGAGCTCCAGGGCCAGCAGCCCGGCAGACAGGCCGATCGCCTGCCAGAGCAGCAGAGCCAGCCCCGGGGAGCGCAGCACCCAGGGCGCCGCTGCGAGCCGGGCCGGGACGGCGGCCAGCAGCAGCAGGCAGACCGCCAGGGTGGCGGCCGCCACCAGCACTAGCCGCGGCCCTCGAGCGCCCGGCGGAGAGCGTCCGCCTCGGCGGCGGAGACGGTACGGACGAAGTGCTGCAGCGCCGCCTCCCTGTCGGCCGCCTGGCCGAGCGCGGACTGCATGAGGACGGCGATGTGGTCCTCGCGGGACGCCGTCGTGGCGTAGGTGTGCGCCCGGCCGGAGCGCTCGCGCCGCAGCAGCCCCTTGCCCTCGAGCCGGCTCAGGACCGTGAGCCAGGTGGTGTAGGCGAGACCGCGGCCGGCGAGCCGCTCGGCCACCTGGCGGGCGGTCGCCGGGCCGCTCTCCCAGAGCACCTCCATGGCGGCGCGCTCGAGGTCCCCGGGCCGTGTCACGAGAGTCATACTACGCCCGGTAGAAGTTCTACGGCCCGTAGGAGAGACTCGGTCGACCCCCGCGAGAAGGAGCTGCTGCCGTGCCCGACCTCCTCGGCACCGCCCGGCCGCCGGGTGCCCAGACCTGGCGGTGGGAGTGGCAGCTCGCGGCGCGCTGCCGGGGTCGCGACGACCTGTTCTTCCACCCCCACGGCGAGCGCGAGCCGGCGCGCAGCCTGCGCGAGGCCGCGGCCAAGCAGGTGTGCGCGAGCTGCCCCGTGCGCCGGGAGTGCCTGGACCACGCGCTGACCAGCGGCGAGCCGTACGGCGTGTGGGGCGGGCTGTCGGAGGGCGAGCGCGAGGAGCTGCTGCACGGGCCACGACCGGTGCGCAAGCGCTGAGCTGCCCGCCGCTCGGCTCGCGGCGCGCGGCGTGGCTGCGCGCCGACGCCGCGATGTACGCCGACAAGGTCGCCCGCCGCACCTCCGGCTGAGGGTCGTACGACCCCCTTCACGCGGGCTTCACCCACCGCGCTGCAGGCTGTCCTCGTACGCCGGTACGACCGCGCGCCGGCAGGGCAGAGGAGACGACGTGGCAGGAACGACCCGCAGGAGCACGCAGCCGGTGGCGGTCGCTGACGCCGGCGCGCTGCTCGAGCGCGCGCTCTTCGAGGTGAAGAAGGTCGTCGTCGGCCAGGACCGGATGGTCGAGCGGATGGCCGTGGCGCTGCTCGCCCGCGGTCACTGCCTGCTCGAGGGGGTCCCGGGCGTCGCCAAGAGCCTCGCCGTCGAGACCCTGGCGACGGTGGTGGGTGGGTCGTCGGTGCGCCTGCAGTTCACCCCCGACCTCGTCCCGAGCGACATCATCGGCACCCGGATCTACCGCGCCAGCCGCGAGTCCTTCGACGTGGAGCTCGGTCCGGTCTTCGCCAACCTCGTGCTCGCCGACGAGATCAACCGCGCGCCGGCCAAGGTGCAGTCCGCGCTGCTCGAGGTGATGGCCGAGCGGCAGGTGTCCATCGGCGGCGTCACGCACCGGCTCCCGACGCCGTTCCTGGTGCTGGCGACGCAGAACCCGATCGAGTCCGAGGGCGTCTACCCGCTGCCGGAGGCGCAGCGCGACCGCTTCATGATGAAGGTCACCGTCGGGCACCCGTCGATGGCGGAGGAGATGGAGATCGTCCGCCGGATGGCCGTCTCGCCGCCGCACGCCGAGCAGGTGCTCACCGTCGACGAGCTGATCGGGCTGCAGGGCGCGGTCGACGGCGTCTTCGTGCACCACGCCGTCGGGGAGTACGCCGTGCGGCTCGTCATGGCCACGCGCGAGCCCGAGCGCTGGGGACTGCCGGGGCTGCGGCCGCTGCTGGCACACGGCTCCTCACCGCGCGGCAGCCTCGGACTCGTGCAGGGGTCCAAGGCGCTGGCCGTGCTGCGCGGCCGTGACTACGTCCTGCCCGCCGACGT
>SCTD01000736.1 GCA_004299215.1 Frankiales bacterium
CACGACGAGGCAGCCGAGGCCGTGCGCTACGCCCTCGGTGAGCACAAGGCGTGGTCGGAGGTCGACCTCGACGAGCGCAAGAGCCGGGTCGCCGCGGCGGTCGAGGGCCTGCAGGCCGAGCGCGACACCCTCGCGCTGCTGCTCGCCTGGGAGATCGGCAAGCCCTGGAAGCTCGCCTGCGCCGACGTCGACCGCGCGCTGGACGGCGTCCGCTGGTACCTGCAGGAGATCGACCGGCAGATGGAGGGCCGCTCCCCGCTGCCCGGTCCGGTCAGCAACATCGCCTCGTGGAACTACCCGATGTCGGTCCAGGTGCACGCCGAGCTGGTGCAGTGCCTGGCCGGCAACGCCGTGGTCGCGAAGACCCCCTCCCAGGGCGGCTTCCACACCCTCACGCTCGCGCACGCCGTGATGAAGCGCGCCGGCCTGCCCGTCACCCTGCTCTCCGGGGTGGGCGGCCAGCTTGGTGACGTGCTGATCCGCTCCGAGGAGATCGGCTGCCTGGCCTTCGTCGGCGGTCGCGCCAACGGCCGCAAGGCCGCCACCTCGCTGGCCGACACCGGCAAGCGGCACTTCCTCGAGCAGGAGGGGCTGAACGCGTGGGGCATCTGGGGCTTCACGCAGTGGGACGACCTCGCGGCGCACCTGAAGAAGGGCTTCGAGTACGCCAAGCAGCGCTGCACCGCCTACCCGCGCTACGTCGTGCAGCGCGAGCTGTTCCCGGCGTTCCTCGAGATGTACCTGCCCGTGGTCAGGAGCCTGGAGTTCGGCCACCCGCTCGCCGTCGAGAACCCCGACGACGAGCTGCCCGAGCTGCACTTCGGCCCGCTCATCTCCGCAGCCAAGGCCGAGGACCTGCACGAGCAGTACGCCGAGGCCATCGCAGGTGGCGGCATCCCCATCTACCGCGGCTCGGTGACGGACGGCCGCTTCCTGGCCGGTCAGGACACCGACGCCTACGTCGCCCCGGCCTGCATCCTCGAGCCGCCGCCGTCGTGGTCGCTCCGGCACGCCGAGCCGTTCGGCCCGCTCGACTCGATCGTCGTCGTCGACAGCGAGGCCGAGCTGCTCGCCGCGATGAACGCCTCCAACGGCTCGCTGGTCGCCTCCGTCGCCACCGACGACG
>SCTD01000685.1 GCA_004299215.1 Frankiales bacterium
GCACGACGCAGTCCGCGTCGGCCAGGTCGCTGAGGGGGAAGGGCAGCCCGCGGTCGAGGCCGAACGCGCGCATCGCCCCGGCGGCGGCGCTGCTCATGCAGAAGCGGCCGTTGTAGTCGATCTGCGACGTCTGCAGCACCGTGCGCGCGAACTTGCCGAGCAGGTAGGCCTTCTCGTTGGTGAGACCACCCCCGCCGAAGACGGCGACGGCATCCGGCCCACGGTCGGCGCGGGCCGCGAGGAAGCCGGCCGCGGCGCGGTCCAGCGCCTCGTCCCACGTCGCCTCGCGCAGCCGGCCGTGCCGGCTGTCGCGGACCAGTGGTGCGGTGAGCCGGCCGGGCGAGTCGAGCAGCGCAGCCGAGGTCCAGCCCTTGCGGCAGAGCCCGCCGGCTCCGGCCTCCACCACGGCGGTGCCGTCGACGGGGGTCAGCGTCATCGCGCACTGCAGGGCGCAGTAGGGGCAGTGCGTCGACACGGCGGTCGACGGGGGCCCGGGGACGGGAGCGGCGGTGAGCACGCCAGAACCGTGCGGGACGCCGATGCCGGGCCGGTGTCCCTCGTGTTCCAGCCGTGTGACGAGGTGCTCAGCGCCGCCGCCGCACGCCGTGCGCGGGCGGGTGACACCGTCCGGAAACAGCGCCGCAACCTGCGGCCAGCACAGTGATCCCATGACCGCTGGCACGTCCGACCCGCAGCCGCTGGCCGGTTTCACCGTGGCCGTGACCGCGGCGCGGCGACGCGAGGAGCTCGTGTCGCTGCTGGCACGCCGCGGCGCCCGGGTGGTCGAGGCGCCTGCCATCAGGATCATCCCGACCCACGACGACGACGAGCTGCTGGCGGCGACCCGGCTGTGCGTCGCCACCCCGCCCGACGTCGTCGTCGCGACGACGGGCATCGGCTTCCGCGGCTGGATGGAGGCGGCGGACGGCTGGGGGTTCGGCGAGCAGCTGCGTGCCTGCCTCGGCAGGTCCGAGCTGCTCGCGCGGGGGCCGAAGGCCAAGGGGGCGGTTCGCGCGGCCGGTCTGGCGGAGACCTGGTCGCCGGCGTCGGAGGCGTCCGACGACGTGCTGGCCCGGCTGCTCGGCGAGGGCGTCGCCGGTCGGCGCGTGGCGGTGCAGCTCCACGGCGAGCCGCTGCCCGACTTCACCGCGGCACTGCGGGCAGCGGGCGCCGAGGTGGTCGAGGTCCCGGTCTACCGCTGGGTCCCGCCGGAGGACGTACGACCGCTGCGCCGGCTGGTCGAGCAGGTCGTCGCCGAGACGGTCGACTGCGTGACCTTCACCAGCGCCCCGGCCGTCGCGAGCCTGCTGGCCGTGGCCCGCGAGGCCGGCCGGGAGGCGCCGCTGCTCGCCGCGTTCCGCGGACCGGTCCTCGTCGCGGCGGTGGGCCCCGTGACGGCCGCGCCCCTGGAGCGGCGGGACGTGCGGACTGTGCAGCCGGAGCGTGCGCGCCTGGGCGCCCTCGTCCGTACCGTCGTGGAGGAGCTGCCGGCTCGCCGCACCCGGGTCGTCGACGCAGGCGGTCACCGGCTCGAGCTGCGCGGCCACTCCGTCCTCGTCGACGGTCGGTCTGACGCGCGGTGAGCGCGACCGACC
>SCTD01000686.1 GCA_004299215.1 Frankiales bacterium
CCAACCCGTGCAGCAGGTTGTCGATCTCGTCGGTCGTGCGTGCCAACCGGGGCACGACCTCGTCGCAGGCGAAGCGCAGCACCGCCTCGACCTCGGTCAGGTCGCTCCGGTCCAGCACGTCGCGGACGATCGCCGGGACGGCCGCGGCGTCCCAGCCCTTGACGTCGACCGCCGCGACGAGGCGGCGGGCCATCGCCTCGAGCTGGTCGGCCTGCCTGCGGTCGTCCTCGACCAGGTCGTACGCCGCGCCGAGCGCCCGGCGCAGCCCGGGCAGCGCGCCGGCGGTCCCGCCCCACGTCTGCTGAGCTCGCAGCACGCCGAGCACCAGGTCGACCTGGGCCTCTCCCGCGGGCGGCAGCCCCAGGACGTGCAGGCCGTCCCGGATGAGGACGTCCTTGACCTCGCAGAGGTAGCCGTCGACGTGCAGCAGGAAGTCGTCGAACTCCTCGTCGCTCGGCGTCTCGGACACGTGCAGGTCGTGGTGCAGCTGCGCGGCGGTGATCAGGTCCCAGATCTGCCCCCGGATCGTCGGCAGCTTGGCCGGGTCCATCGCCTGCACCTGGGCGTACTCGTCGAGCAGCTGCTCGAGCTGCGCCATCTCGTCGTAGGACTCTGCCCGCGCCATCGGGGGGACGAGGTGGTCGACGACCGTCGCGTGCGCGCGCCGCTTGGCCTGCGTCCCCTCACCCGGGTCGTTGACGATGAACGGGTAGAACAGCGGCAGGTCGCCGAGCACCGCGTCCGGAGCGTCGTCCGCACCGAGGCCGAGGCCGCGACCGGGCAGCCACTCGAGCGTGCCGTGCTTGCCCAGGTGCACGACGGCGTGCGCGCCGAAGTCCTCGACCAGCCAGCGGTAGGCGGCCAGGTAGTGGTGGCTCGGCGGCAGGTCGGGGTCGTGGTAGATCGCGATCGGGTTCTCGCCGAAGCCGCGCGGCGGCTGGATCATCAGCACGACGTTGCCGTACTGCAGCGCGGCCAGCACGATGTCCTCGCCGTCGACGTAGAGCGAGCCGGGCGGCTCGCCCCAGTGCTCGAGCATCGACGCGCGCAACGACGGCTCGAGCGCGTCGAACCAGCGCCTGTAGTCCGCCAGCGGGACGCGCGCGACCGCTGCCTGCAGCTGCTGCTCGGTGAGCCACTCGACGTCGTGCCCACCGGCGGCGATGAGGGTGTGCACGAGCTCGTCGCCGTCCTCGGGGAACTGGCCCACGTCGTAGCCGACGGCACGCATCGCCTGCAGCAGCCGGACCGCGGAGGCCGGGGTGTCCAGCCCGACCGCGTTGCCGACGCGGGAGTGCTTGGTCGGGTAGCTCGACAGCACGAGCGCCAGCTTCTTCTCCGTGTTCGGCACGTGCCTGAGCCGGGCGTGCCCGACGGCGATGCCGGCGACGCGCGCGGCGCGCTCGGGATCCGCGACGTAGACCGGGACCCCGTCGGCGGACATCTCCTTGAAGGAGAACGGCACGGTGATGAGCCGGCCGTCGAACTCCGGGATCGCCACCTGCATCGCCGCGTCGATCGGCGCCAGGCCGGCGTCCGAGTCGGCCCACTCGGTCCGGGAGGAGGTCACGCACAGCGCCTGCAGCACCGGCACGTCCAGCGCCGTCAGGGCGCTGGCGTCCCAGCCCTCGGCATCGGAGGCGTTCGACCCGCCCGAGGCCAGCACCGTGACGACCAGCACGTCGACCTTGCCGGCGAGCAGCTCGTCCACGACCGGCAGCGCGCCGTCGCCGTCCGGTCGCAGAGACGCGGCGAAGACCGGCAGGGCGTTCGCGCCGGCGTCGTGCAGCGCGTCGCACAGGACGTCGACGAAGGAGGTGTTGCCCGAGAGCTCGTGCGCCCGGTAGTAGACGACGCCGACGGTCGGCCGGGACGGGTCGTGCGGCCGGTGCGGCCGCACACCGTGGGCGGGAAGGACCTGTGGCGGGGCGAACCCGTGCCCGGTCAGCAGCACCGTGTCGGACAGGAACGCCACGAGCTCGCGCAGGTTGGCGCTGCCGCCCTCACGCAGGTACGCCGCTGCGTCGGCCACGACACCGGCCGGGACCGTCGACGCGGCGGTGAGCTCGGCGTCGACGCCCTCGCCGCCGACGGCCACCACGGGGATCCGGCGCGCCTTGGCATCGGCGAGCAGCGCGTCGAAGCCGTCCCAGGCGCGGGGTCCGCCGAGCAGCCGGACGACGACGATCGCCACGTCGTCGAGGTCGACCTCGTCCACCCGCGCGGGGTTGGCCAACCGGATCGGCAGCGCAGGGTCGGGGACCGCCCGGGCGGCGAGCAGGTCGGTGTCGGCGGTGGACAGCAGGAGCAGGGTCACCCGGACATCCTGCCTGCTGCTGGAGGGGCGTTGCCTACGGTGCTCCCGGCGGCACGAACGGCAGATCGCTCGTCGGACCGTGCTCGAGCATCCCCAGCACCGCCGCGGTGTCCAGGTGATCAGCCACGAGATCACCCAGCGCGTCCAGGCGGCGCTGCCGGATCGCCTCGAACGACGTCGTGCCCGGCAGCCAGCTGCGGCCCGCGGCCTGCGCCACCTCGCTCAGGTAGGCGCGGCGTACGTCGTCGCTCTCCAGCGCACCGTGCCACGCGGTGCCGGCCACCGAGCCGACGCGGCAGCCCTCACCGGGGGCGAAGACCGGCGCGCCGCCCTCGACCTGCACCACCCCGTGGTGGATCGCGTACGCCGTCGTGACCGGGTGCCCGCCGTAGCTGCCCTGCGGGCGCCCCAGGGTCTTGTCCGGGAAGAAGACCGTCCGTACGGGCAGCAGCCCGAGCCCGTCCACCTGCCCCGCTCCGGACTCGACCGCGTCGTCGATCGCGCGGCCGAGCATCTGGTAGCCACCGCAGATGCCGAGCACGGGTCGCTGCGCAGCGGCGCGCTCCTGCAGCGCGCTCTCCAGTCCCCGTCGGCGCAGCCACTGCAGGTCGTCGACGGTGGCGCGGGTGCCCGGCAGGACGACGAGGTCGGCGTCGGCCAGCTCCTCCGGCGTGGTGGCGAAGCGGACCAGCACGCCGGGCTCGCTGCTGACGGCGTCGAGGTCGGTCCAGTTCGACATGCGCGGGAAGCGCACCACCGACACCCGGAGCACGTCGCGCCCCAGCGGCGGCAAGGGCTCGGCCGGCGCGGCCAGGTCGAGTGAGTCCTCGGCGTCGAGCTGCAGGCCAGGGATCCACGGCAGCACGCCCAGCGTCGGACGACCGGTCAGCTGCGCGAGCATCTTCAGCCCGGGCGTGAGCAGCGCGTCGTCGCCGCGGAACTTGTTGATGACGAAGCCTGTGACCAGCGCCTGGTCCTGGGCGTCGAGGAGCGCGAGAGTGCCGAACAGCGAGGCGAAGACACCGCCGCGGTCGATGTCCCCGACGACGAGGACGGGCAGCTGCGCGGCGCGGGCCAGACCCATGTTCGCGATGTCGGTCGCACGCAGGTTGATCTCCGTGGGCGAGCCCGCGCCCTCGCAGACGACGACGTCGTAGCGGGAGCGCAGGTCGGCGAGGGACTGCAGGGCGACGTCCAGCAGCGCCTCCTTGTGCTGGCGGTAGCTGGTCGCGCTGACGTCCGCCCACGGCTTGCCGAG